>JAISME010000001.1 GCA_031276915.1 Zoogloeaceae bacterium | reverse complement strand
ACATCACTTTCCAGGCCCTGGATGGTGTCAAGATCGTGCGTGACCAGCACCGCGGTGAAGCCGGTGTCGCGTTGCAGGTTCTTGATGAGGCGCACGAAATTGCGGCTGCGCACGGGGTCAAGGCCGGCGGTAGGCTCGTCGAGCAGGAGAAGTTCCGGTTCCGTCGCCAGCGCCCGGGCAAGCGCCACGCGCTTCACCATGCCGCCGGAAAGTTCCGCCGGCATGAGAAAAGCATGCCGGGGCTCCAGCTCCACTTGCGCGAGCCGCATGGCGACGATTTCCCGGATCCAGCCCTCGTCGAGGCAGCGCAGTTCACGCAGGGGAAAGGCGATGTTGTCGAACACCGAGAGCGCCGAAAAAAGCGCCCCCTGCTGGAAGAGCATCCCCAACCGGCGGCGGATGCCGCGCTGGCGCAGGGGATCGGGGTCAGACAGGTCGACACCGAAAAGCCGGATCGTGCCGCGCGCGGGCCGCAAGAGGCCAAGGATTTCCCGCAGGAGCGTGGTCTTGCCGCTGCCCGATCCGCCGACCAGGGCGATCACCTCGCCCGCGCGCACCTGGAAATCCAGGTTCCTGTGAATGACCGCATCATGGTAGCGACTCCACACCCCCCGCATGTCGATCACGTATTCCGTCATCGCCTTACCCGGAAGGAATGCCGATGTGGCGGGTGAAGACGGCGAAGAGGGCGTCCGCGAGGATCACCAGGGTGATCGCCGTCACCACGGAGGCCGTCGTGCGCAGGGAGAGGCTTTCCGTGTTGGGGCGCACGTGCAGACCGAACTGGCAGGCCAGAAGCGCGATCAGGAAACCGAAGACCATGCCTTTCGCAAGGCCGATCCAGAGGTTGGCGAGAGGCACGGTCCTGGGCAGCATGTTGAAGAAATAGACAAAGGACAGGTCGAGTTGCAAACGCGCCGCCAGCGCGCCGCCCACGAGCGCGGCGGCGCAGGACCAGACCACCAGGAGCGGCATGACCAGGGTCAATGCCGCCACCTTGGGCAAAACCACCCGGATCGTGCGGGAAACGCCGAAAGTGGCGAGGGCATCGATTTCCTCCGTGACGCGCATCACGCCGATCTGGGCTGTCATCGCCGAACCGGAGCGCCCGGCTACCAGCACGGCCACCAGAACCGGTCCCAGTTCCCGGATGATGCTGATGCCGAGGATGTTGACAATGAACATGTCGGCCCCGTAGAGCTTCAATTGCAGCGCCGAGAGATAGCTGATGGTAATGCCGATCAGGAATCCCATCAGCGCGAGCACCGGCAGCGCCTGCGCCCCGGTCTTGTAAACGTTGGCGGAAAGCTCCTTCCAGGGAATTTCCCGTGGATGTCGGGAGAGAAAGAACAAATCCAGCGCCAGACGGCCCTGGAGTTCGAGCACTCCCGCCAGATTGTGCAGGACGAAAAGCGTGAAAACTCCCACGCGCCGCACAAGCGCGCCGAACGACGCGGCCTTTTGCGGCAGCGGAAAGAGCGGCTCCGGCGATTCGGCGGCGGGGCGGAACGCCGCGATTCGCTCCAGTTGTTCCGCGAACCGCGGAGGGATTTCGATCGCGTCTGGCCAGCGCTTTCCCCAGCATTGCCAGAGAAGCAGCGCGACAGCGCTGTCGAGCCTTTCCACGCGGGCGAGGTTCCAGCGTCCGCCCTGTTGCGCAAGTGCGCGCAGGCGGCGTTGCAGGGCGGACGTTTCGCCTGCCGGCCACGCCGCCAGGGCGGCCAGCGTCCATATTCCCGAAAGGCGGATTTCCTCTCCTTCCTGCGCGAGCGCGGGCGTGCTCAAGGCGTCCTGTCCTTCGCTGGGGGATGGAGTCTCACCCTGAAACGGATGCCGACCTGCGCCCAGATCGCGCCTTCCTCTCGCAGGGCCATGCGTGTCCAGGGGTTGGTTTCCAGCCAGCGCGGGGGAAATTCCATCTGGAATCCGCCGGTGATTGCCCGGACATCCAGGGATGGCAGGGCGCGTCCGTCGCGGTTGCGATGCAGGAGCGCGGCGATGCGCAGGCTGAAGATCTGCCGCCAGCCGGGATCATCGGCAGGCAGCATCGCCAGCCGTTCCAGTTTGCCCCGGTGCCCGAGCACCAGGGTGGCGAGCCGCGCCTGTTCCTTCTTGGAAAAGCCCGGCATGTCGGCATACGTGAGGATATAGGCTCCGTGCTTGTGGTAACCGCTGTGCGCCACGGAAATGCCGATTTCGTGCAAATCCGCCGCCCAGGAGAGGAACTGCCGCTCCGCTTCGCTCTCCGCCCCGTCCTCGAGCTGTTCGAGGATCGCGAGCGCCGTCCGCCTGACACGCCCGGCCTGCTCCTCGTCCACCTGGTAGCGGTCCATGAAATGCCGCGCGGTGACATCGCGCATGTCCTGTTGCTGGTAGCGGCCAAGGAGGTCATAAAGCACTCCCTGCCGCAACGCGCCATCGACGTAATGCATGTGTTCGATGTCCAGTTCGTCGAAGACGGCGCGCATGATCGCCAGTCCGCCGGGCAGGACCGGCTGGCGGTCCGGACGCACGCCCTGCGCGCTGAAGTTGCGGATGGAGCCAGCCCTGACAAGCAGGGCGGCGAGCTTTTCCATGCCGGCGCGCGTGATGCCCGCCGTATTTCCCGGATTCAACTGGTTCAGTTCCAGGAGGTCGGAAAGGGCGCGCGCCGTGCCGGACGCGCCCAACGCTTCCTTCCAGCCCAGGGCGCGATAGTTGTGCGCGATCAGGCCGATTTCCTTGGCCGCGGCCACCTGCGCTTCCCGCAGGCGTTTCTTGTCGACCTGGTCGTCGGGGAAAAAGCGCATGGTATAGCCGACGCAACCCATGTACAGGGATTCCGTGAGCAGGGGATCGTTTCTTTTGCCAATGATGAATTCCGTGGAGCCGCCGCCGATATCCACGACCAGCCGCCGGTGCGCCACGGGCGGCAGGCAGTGGACGGCGCCAAGATAGATGAGCCGGGCTTCCTCGCGTCCAGCGATCACTTCGATGGGAAAACCCAGCGCCGCCTCGCCCAGCGCCAGGAATGCCTGCGCGTTCTTGGCGACGCGCAGGGTGTTGGTCGCCACCGCCCGCACCGCGCCTTCGTCCAGGCCGCGCAGGCGTTCGCCGAAACGGTGCAGCGCTTCCAGCCCGCGCGCCATCGCCGCCTCGTCAAGCAGGCGCTCCGGTGTCAGTCCGCTTGCCAGGCGCACGGTTTCCTTCAGGGAATCCAGGGTGTAGATCTGGCCTTCCACCACCCGCCCGACCTGCAGGCGAAAACTGTTGGATCCCAGATCCACGGCGGCGATGGTTTCATATTCCATGGGTGGCCAGGCGGAATTTCCGGCAAAGCGGACGAAGGGCGGATTCTAGCATCGCGGCATCAGTCCGCGCGGGCGCAGCCTGGTCGCGCGGCGCAGCGCGCGTACCACACGACGCTGACGAAAAAGACAAGCGCCAGCAGGATTTCCCCCACGGCCAGCCAGCGGCTGACGCCGGGATCGCTGGTTGCCCGCACAAGCCCCTCCATCAGGTACAGGAGAATCAGCAGGGAGGCCACCTGATGGGTATGGCGGCGGCCTCGCAGGATGCCGTTCAGGAGAAGGAGCAGGGGAAAGGCCTTGACCGCCAGCCAGGAACCGCCCGGCTGGAGGGGCGCGAGGCGCAGCTCCCAGGCCAGGCAGTAGAAGACCAGCGCGATGAGACTGATGCCGGCAACCCAGGTCAGGCGCGCGGGCAAACGGGAATCGGGCGCATCGGGCGGCGTGTCCTGCCGCGGCGGTTCAGGATGCGCGGACATGTTCGGAAAACGAAAAAATTTCCACGAAGCGATTCTGTTCGCGCAGGGTCGTCAAACGCACCGGACGGGGCGGTTCCCCGTCGGTCGCCAGCATGGAATCCCGCGCGTCGTCGGGAATGGCTCCCGCGGAAACGATGAGCGCGGGTCCATCGCGCATCGCCCCTTTCGGCAGCAGAAGCGCGGGAATTTCCCCGCCCGGGATACCGGCGGGCGTCAGGACGGCGGCGCAGGCATTCGTCGCCAGGACCTGCACGCCGATTTCGAGATGTTCGGTCGTTTCGGACGTTGCCCAGCGGATCAGGCCAACGAGCGGACGCGCGACCTTGCTTACCCAGATATCCGGCTGCAGGGCCACGACATTGCCGACCGCCACATCCCCGGGATCGCCACGCAGGAACATGAGCGCGTACCCCTCCGGGCTTTCGTTGGTAATCATCCAGTGCGAGACAGCGCTCTCGTTCGAGCGCGACGGCGGGCGCCGTGTGACCGCATGCAGATTCTGCAGCCCCGCGCACAGCGCGCCCCGGCACGACTTGCGAGCGCGCGGGAAACGGCGCAGTTTCGGATGTCCCCAGCAGAGGACAAGGTGCCTGAGCAGGTTGCGGCTGTTCCGCGGATCCAGAGGCAGGGGACACGCGGATGTGGCGCCCGCCTCCAGCGCAGCCAGATCCGCCCTTGCCCGTTCCATGAGCGTGGCGCAGGAAAAATAGAGCACACTGGCGCCGGGAGGCGGCTGGCGACGTACCAGCGGGAACGGACGCAAGTCTTCCTGCATCGGAATCCAGAACGCCGCCTCCACATCTTCCGGTGGCGTTTCGGTGAGCGGCAGGTTCCCGGCTTCCCGCGCCTGGAGGTAATACACGGTGGCGGCCAGTTCGCTGGAATTGAGGGAAGCCGGTTGCGCGCAGGAGAGCAACAGGGCCTTGACGTAATGGGTCAGCGGCGCGTTTTGCGCGACCTGGCGACTTTGCAGGCAAACGTGATGCAGACGCTGCCAGATGCCGATGCTGGGACGCCGCCCGACCAGGTAGCTGGCGCAGAGGTGTTTGTAGAGAAAAAACGCGATGCGCTCGAGACAAAGCCCGATTTCGTCGCCGCCCGCGTTGGTTGGCAGGTCCCTGCTCACCTGTTCGAAACCCTGGGTGAAATCGTCGACCAGATTCAAAAGCGTCTGGACTTGCCGGTAGGCCGCGCCCGCAAGCGGAATGCGCGTGCCGACGAAGCGGGCAATGCTGGCGTCCAGTCCCGCGCCGCCGGGCAGGCAGGCGAACAACGATTCCAGCAGATGGAGTTTCTGCCGGGGCGCCAGCGCCAATCTCAGGAGCGCCACCAGTTGCGGCAGGAGATCTTCCGGCTTGACCGGGTCCGGATGGTCAGCCAGCCATTCCATCAGCAGGAATGCCTGTCTCCTGCTGCGGGCGAGCGTGATGGGAAGGACTTCGGTGGACATGGCGGAAAATGCCTGGGCGGGCGGGATGTGGCTTCAGGGATACTACCGCAAACGGTCTTCCGCGAACAGCTCCCGCGGTCGGCAACTGGCCTGTGGACAGCCTGATTGACAGGCCAGTTGACAGGTCAATCGACAGGCCGGTTGACGACCAATCGACGGCCAATTCCCGCGGACCGCCTGTCGTTCTTCAGCTGCTTGTCATCCTTCAGTTGTCCTTCGGTTTTCGGCGCGGGGCGCGAAAATCCGGTCGGCGGAAAACAGACGCAATCCCGCCATCGGGTATTCCGGAAGTTTATTTGCGCGGCGCTTCCCGCGCGACACAATCTTCCAGAAGCAGCAAGAAATCCCGCTCGTCGCGCACCTGGGCGATGTCGCGCGCGGTTACGGTGTAGCCGTATGGCCGGGCGATGGCTTCATAGCGGGGAATGCGCGCATGAAAGAGACGCGGGAAAATCCAGCGCATGAAATCGTCCGGGTTGGCGGCTTCGATGCGGTCCAGCTCCCTTTCCGCAAGGTAGCGCGGCAGGAATTCGGAGAGGAATTGCGGACGGAAATAGAGCGGCTTGGGATCGCTTTGCGCCCGCTCGATCAGCGTGG
>JAISME010000163.1 GCA_031276915.1 Zoogloeaceae bacterium | reverse complement strand
GCGGGCAAGGTGATCGAAGCCTTCGGGCAGTTCCTCGTGGGCGGCAATTACACGGTCGGCATCATCGTGTTCCTGATCCTCGTCATCATCAATTTCATGGTCATCACCAAGGGCGCGGGGCGGGTGGCGGAAGTCTCCGCACGCTTCACCCTGGACGCCATGCCCGGCAAGCAGATGGCTATCGACGCCGACCTGAACGCCGGCCTGATCGGCGAGGACGAGGCCCGCCAGCGGCGCTCGGACATCGCCCGCGAGGCCGAATTCTTCGGCTCCATGGATGGCGCTTCCAAGTTCGTGCGCGGCGACGCCATCGCCGGGATCATCATCACGCTGGTAAACGTTGTCGGCGGCCTGGTGATCGGCGTGGCCCAGCACGACCTTTCCATCGGTGACGCCGCCCGGACCTATACCCTGCTCGCCATCGGTGATGGTCTGGTGGCGCAGATTCCCGCGCTGGTGATTTCCATTTCCGCCGGTCTGGTGGTAACCCGCGTTTCTGATGAAAAGGAAGTCAGCCTCCAGTTCGCCACACAGGTATTCCGGGATCATCAGGTGGTGTTCATCACGGCGGGCATCCTGGGTTCCATGGGGATGATTCCCGGCATGCCCAATCTCGTTTTCCTGCTGCTGGCGGGCGGCCTGGGCTTTCTCGGCTGGAAGATGCAGGAAAAGGTGCAGGCGTCGGCGCGGACGACAACCGCGCCAACGCCCGCGCCAGCGCAGGAATCGCTGGAAGCGAGCTGGGCCGATGTCGCGCCGCTCGATGTCCTCGGTCTGGAGGTGGGGTATCGCCTGATTCCGCTTGTCGACAAGCTCCAGGATGGCGAATTGCTGCGCCGCATTCGCGGTATCCGCAAGAAATTCGCGCAGGAAGTGGGCTTCCTGGTATCTCCTGTGCATATCCGCGACAACCTCGAACTGAAGCCCAACGCCTATCGCATCCTGTTGAAGGGCGTGGAGGTCGGGCAGGGCGAAGCCTTCCCCGGACAGTATCTCGCCATCAATCCGGGCCGCGTGGCGGGTGAGCTGCCGGGAACGCAGACCCGGGACCCGGCCTTCAGCCTGGCGGCGGTGTGGATCGACGCCAGGCTGCGCGACCAGGCGCAAGCCTACGGCTATACGGTGGTGGATGCCTCCACCGTGGTGGCGACCCACCTGAACCACCTGATCCAGACGAACGCCGCCGGACTCCTTGGCCGCCAGGAGGTGCAGCAACTGATCGAGCACCTTTCCCGGGAAATGCCCAAGCTCCTGGAAGATCTGGTGCCCAAGGTCCTGCCCCTGGGCGTTCTCCAGAAGGTGTTGCAAAACCTGCTGGAAGAAGGCATCCACATCCGCGACATGCGCACCATCGTCGAAACCCTGGCCGACCAGGCCACGCGCACCCAGAACGCGGACGAACTCACGGCGCAGGTGCGTATTGCCCTGGGCCGCGCCATCGTGCAGGAACTCTATCCTTCCGGCGAGGAAATGCAGGTCATCACGCTTGATCCGCACCTGGAGCGCCTGCTCGTGCAAAGCGTCAACGGCGGTGGTGCCTCGGCGCTTGAGCCGGGGTTGGCCGATACCCTGCTGAAAGAGGTCGCGAGCGCCGCCGGACGCCAGGAAAAACTGGGCATCCCGGCCGTGCTGCTGGCGCCGGGCGCAATTCGTCTCCTGCTCTCCCGCTTCCTGCGGCGCAGCATTCCGCAATTGAAGGTGATCGCCCACGGCGAAGTACCCGAAAGCAAGTTGATTAAGGTGACCTCTGTGATTGGAGGCAGGTCATGAACGTAAGAAAGTTCGTCGGCGCGAACGCCCGCGAGGCGTTGCGCAAGGTCAAGGAAACCCTGGGGCCGGATGCCGTCATCCTTTCCAACCGCAACGTGGGCGGAACAGTGGAAATCATCGCCGTCGCGGCGAGGGACATGGCGATGATCGTGCCGCCCGTGGAGGAGGAAACGGCGCGCCCGCTGGCGCGGCCCCTCGCGCAGCAGCCGGTGGCGGGCGAGGACGATGATTATCGGGTCAGCTTGTCCCGCGCGCGCGGCGCGAACCTGGCGGCGGATCCCATCCGTTCGCCCCTGTGGGAAAAGGTCGGCGCGTCGAACTTCGATGCCTTGTTGAGCCGGAAAATCGCTGCCCGCGCCCGTCCGGCGCAGAAGCCGGAGGCGCGTCCGGCAGCGACCGTCAACGCCGCCATTCCCAAAACCGACGCACTGCGGCGGGCAATGGCGACAACGGCTTCCCCGCGGGAGCGCCGGGCGGAACCGGCGGACCAGGCCGGAGCCGAGATCGTGCCTGCCGCCGTCGTGGAAGAAATCCGGACCTTGCGCAAGCTTGTCGAGCAACATCTCGCCGGTTTTGCCTGGAGCGAAACAGCGCGCGCCGAGCCGGTCAAGGCTGAATTGCTGCGGCAGATGCTGGACGTGGGGTTTTCGCCGCAGTTCGCGCGTGAGCTGCTCATGGATTTGCCTTCCGGAATGGATCTGGGCCAGGCGCGCGCCTGGGCACGCGGCGCGGCGGACCGCGCCTTCCTGACCGCGAGCGCGGATTGCGACCTGATCGACCGCGGCGGGGTTTACGCCCTGCTGGGGCCGACGGGCGTCGGCAAGACCACGACCGCCGCCAAGCTGGCGGCCCGCTGTGTCCTGCGGCACGGCGCGAGCAAGGTGGCGCTGGTGACCACGGACAGTTACCGGATTGGCGCGCACGAACAGTTGCGCATCTACGGACGCATCCTCGGCATCACCGTCTATCTTGCCCGTGACGCGGCGGAGCTGAGGCAAATCCTGGGCGAGCTACGGCAAAAACACATGGTGCTGATCGACACCATGGGCATGAGCCAGAAGGACAAGCTGGTGCTGGAACTGAACGCCATGCTCGTCGAATGCGGCGTCGCGCGGCTCCTGACGCTGGCGGCGACTTCGCGCGGCGATACCCTGGACGATGTCGTGCGCGCCTGGCGCGGCGACGGCCTGAGCGGCTGTATTCTCACCAAGATCGACGAATCCGCCAGTCTGGCGCCATCGCTGGATGCCATCATGCGGCACGACCTGACGCTTGCCTATGTCTCCAACGGCCAGCGGGTGCCGGAAGACCTGCATCTGCCCAACCGTTCCTACCTGCTGCATCGCGCCTTCAAGACGGCGCCGGAAGCCGCGCATCGGCTCGGCGTGGCGGAATCTGGCCTCCTGATGGCCAACGCGGGACTCGCGGAGGCGCGGCATGGCTGATTTTCGCTGCGACCAGGCCGCAGGCTTGCGGCGTCTCATTGCGCCTCGTGTCCTGCGCGTCGTTACTTTCGCTTCCGGCACGGCGGGCGCGGGGAAGACTACCATCGTTGCCAACGTGGCGGTCGCCCTGGCGCGGCAGGGACAGGAAGTCCTGATCGTGGATGAAAACGATCCCGCGCACCAGGGCGCATTTTTCGGACTCAGGGCGACGGGCGATCTCCTGCAGGTCATCAACCGCCAGCGCGATCTGGAAGCGGTGATGTTCTCGCCCATGCCGGGGCTTTCCATCCTGCCCGCCGGACAGGCGGCGCGGCAACTGGGCCGGCTTTCCACGAGGCAACGGCAGGCCATGCAGGAAGGCTTGCACGCGCTCGCCCCGGATGTCATCCTGATTGATGCCGATCCGGAATACGGCCAGCGGGTCTCTCCCTGGGAGCTGGCGTCGAGCGAGGTCGTGATGGTGGTTTCGGCCTCCGGCGCGGCCATTACCGAAGCCTACGCGCGCATCAAGAAAATCAGCCTTGCCTTTTCCCGGCGGTGTTTTCGCATCCTGGTCAACCGGGCGCGACAGCCGGAGGAAGGGCGGCGCATTTTCGACAATCTGCAAAAGGTGGCGGCCCAGCGTGGCATTGCCCGCCTGGAATATGGCGGCGCCCTGCCGCTGGACACGCGCGTCAAACAGGTCGGACAACTGTTTCTGCCCATCGTGGAAACCCTGCCGGAAGCGTCTTTCTCGGACGCGCTGAAAACATTCGCGTCGCATCTCCTCCACTGGCCCGCCCCCGATTGCGAAAATGTGCGGGGTGTCGAACAATTCATCGAACAACTGCTACACTTCTGCCATCCGATAACGTCCGATGCCCTGTCCACCTAGATGTATACCGCAGCAGGTCAGCTCGACCGGGAACAACGGGTGCGGCAGCATCTCCCGCTGGTCAAGCGCATTGCCCATCACCTGATCGCCCGCATGCCCGCCAACGTGCAGTTGGAGGATCTGATACAGAACGGCATGGTCGGGCTTCTGGACGCCATGGCGCGCTACGACGAAAACCTGGGAGCGCAGTTCGAAACCTACGCAAGCCAGCGCATCCGCGGCGCGATGCTGGATGGCCTACGGGAAAACGACTGGCTGCCGCGCCAGGCGCGGCGCGAAATGCGGCAGGTGGAAGTAGTCCTGCAACGCCTGGAGCAGGAAAACGGCCGTCCTCCTTCCGAGAGGGAGCTTGCCGCGGCCATGGGCATGGACCTTGCGGACTACCAGCGACTGTTGCAGGAGGCGCGCGGACACCAGCTTCTGTACCTGGAGGATTTCGGCAACGAGGAGGGCGAGGATTTTCTGGCGCGGCATCTGGGCAGCAGCGCCCAGGAACCGTCCGCCCTGCTGGAAGACAAGGATTTTCGCCGCAGCCTGGGCGAAGCGATCCGTGCCCTGCCGGAGCGCGAGCAATTGCTGATGGCGCTCTATTACGACGAGGAGCTGAACTTGCGTGAAATCGGCGAGGTCATGGGGGTGAGCGAATCCCGCGTCTGCCAGTTGCACAATCAGGCCATTGGCCGCGTCCGTTCCCGCCTGTTCGGTGAACGGCCAGCAAGAAAAGGCGGGAAAAAGGGATAAGCCTTGGACAAGACCAGCATTCTCGGAATCGTCGTTGGAATTGGCGCCATTGTTGGCGGCCAGGCGCTCGAAGGTGGCAGCGTTGCTTCCCTCGCGCAGCCCACAGCCTTCGTGATCGTGGCGGGTGGCACCCTGGGCGCGGTTCTCCTGCAAACGCCATTCGTCCATTTCTGGCAGGGCGTCAGGATCGTGAAGTGGGTCTTCCTGCCGCCAGTCATCGACCACCGGCAGTTCATCCACCAGATCTCCCAATGGGGGTATCGCGCCCGCCGGGAAGGTCTCCTGGCGCTGGAAAATGTTTTACCGCAAATCCGCGATCCCTTCATGCACAAGGGGCTGCAACTGCTCGTGGACGGCGCCAGTCCCGAGCATCTGCGGGAAGTCATGGAGGTGGAGATCAATACCTACGAGGAGGAAATGCGCCAGAGCGCGCGCATCTGGGAAGCCGCCGGCGGATATTCGCCAACCATCGGCATCCTTGGCGCGGTGCTTGGCCTCATTCACACCATGCAAAAGCTGACGGAGCCGAGCAAGCTCGGCGCGGGCATCGCCGTGGCCTTTGTCGCCACCATCTATGGCGTTGGCCTCGCCAACCTCGTTTACCTGCCGATCGCAAACAAGCTGAAAGTCCACATCGCGCGCCAGGTCGCGTTCAAAGAAATGCTGCTGGACGGTCTCCTGGGCATTGCCATGGGAGACAACCCCCTCCTGATCGAAGGCCGCCTGGAAAGCTATCTGTTCAGGGAGACTCCCACCCCCGCGCGCGCCGCGCGCCGCTAGGAAGGAAAACAATGGCACGCCACGCGCGCAGAAAAAAACCGGAAGAGCACGAGAATCTTGAACGCTGGCTTGTTTCCTATGCGGATTTCATTACGCTGCTGTTTGCCTTCTTCGTGGTGATGTACGCGCTTTCGTCCATCAACGAGGGGAAATACCGCGTGCTTTCCGACTCCCTTTCCAATGCCTTCCGGAGCGCGGCAAGCGCCGGACATCTGATGATCGTGACGCCGGGCGCGCCACCCTTGTCGGTGCCGGTGGCGCGTCCGCCGGACAAGGGAGAGGATGCCCTCGCCCGTCAGCGTGCCCGGATGCGCAACATGGCGCGGGAAATCACGCAGGCGCTGGCGCCATTGGTGCGGGAAGGCAAGGTCCGCGTGCTGGAAACGAGCCGGGGCGTGATGGTGGAAATCAACGACAGCATCCTGTTCGCGCCCGGCCAGGCGGCGCTGGCGCCGCTTTCCGCCGACGCGCTGACAGCGGTGGCGCAGGTGGTGGCGGAAACCGAGTTTCCCGTCACGATCGAAGGCCATACCGACAATGTGCCAATCAGCACGCCGCAGTTTCCCTCCAACTGGGAACTTTCTGCCGTGCGCGCCACCACGGTGCTGCGCCTTTTCGCCACGGCGGGTGTGCAGCCGGATCGGCTTACCGCCATTGGCTATGGCGAACAGCGCCCGGTCGAGGGTAATGATTCCGTCGAAGGCCGTGCCCGCAACCGCCGCGTCACCATCCTGATCGACTCAACCGCGCCGGAAACCCCCACGGAAGTCCGGTCGGATGGCTAGCGGTTTCATCGCCACACTGGCCTGGACCTGCTGAATTCCGGGGTTGCCAGGCCGAAACGCTGGACGCTTTCGTCTTCCGCCAGCAGAACTCCCGTCGCGTGGGCGCGTTGCAGGAGTGTCCAGTAATAGCGGAAGGAGGCGCGGTCATGCAGTTTGCCGGCATGGCGAATGGGGCCCCATCCGGCCTCCTGGGCGGCGGTGAGGATGGCGATGGCGGTTTCGGTTTCGGAGAAATCGGGACGCATGGCCTTGAGGATGGGATCAATCTGGTTGGGATGGATGCTCCACATGCGCAAAAAGCCGAATTTCCGTGCCAGGCGGGCGTCCTGGTAAACGGCGTCCGTGTTACTCAGTTCTGTTGTCACGTTATGCGCCGGAACACGGCCGAAAGCCAGCGCGGCGGCGGCAATCTCGCATTTGGCGCGGACGATGAGCGGGTGTTCGAACTGATCGGGACTACGCATGGCGCTGGCGGGAATTGCCCCGTGGTGGGCGGAAATGAAGTCCATGATCCCGAAATCCAGGCATTCCACGTTTTCCAGGGCCGAGATTTGCCAGATTTCCCGCAGGGCGCCGTGGGTTTCGATCAGCACATGCGCGGGAATCGGACGGACAAGACCATGACGGGATTCCAGCGCGCGCAACGCGGCGATCTGTCGCGCCGCGTCATTCGCGGAACGGACCTTGGGAAGTGTGACGAAGGCAAGGCGTTTACCCGCCGTGCCGACGAGAATTTCCAGGTCGCGTTCCCAGTGTGGATGCGTGATGTCGTGAATGCGCGCGCCAACCCGACCATGGCGATTTTCCGCGCCCAGGATCAACTCCGCGCAAAGGTGGGCATGTTCGGCTTCCGCTCCGGCTGGCGCGCCATCCTCGCAATCGCAGGTGATGTCGAAAAGCGGTCCTGTCTCCCGCTGCAAGGCCAGCGCCTTGCGCATGCGGGTTTCAGTGCCCGCGTAATGGTCGACAACAGGCATGACAGGTGGCGGCATTTCGCCCGCGAACAGGACTTCGGCGGGAACGAGCATGTGCATGCGGAAAATCTCCTGGTTGTCGGAATCGGTGGTCAAACAAGCCCGGCAGTCGATGGAGCCCCGGCGCGCGGCATTGTACCTCCCGCAGCTCCCTGGACGGGACTGGCCAGAATCAGCCTTGCGATGGAAACGGACGGATTCGAAACGTGTGGCGCGGCGACAAGCCTTGGTTGACGTAATTCATAAATAAATATAATATATAAAAACATTATTTGATTTTATATATTTTCGCCATGGAACCTGCCTCTCTTCCTTCTTCCCCGCCCGCGCCGGAGGTATTGCGCGTGCACGCGGGCGCGGCCTGCGCGCTCTTGAAGGCATTGTCCAATACGGACCGTTTGATGCTGTTGTGCTGCATGGGCGCGGAGCGGCGCAATGTCGGCGCGCTGGAGGCGGCAACGGGCATTCATCAGCCTTCCCTGTCGCAACAGTTGGCCGTATTGCGCCAGGAAGGGCTGGTGACAGCGGAAAAAGAGGGGAAATACGTGTATTACCGGCTTTCCGATCCCAAGGCCCTGCGTCTCATGCAGACCTTGGCCGAGATTTTCTGTGCCGCGCCCTGAGTCCCGGACAGGGGCGCGTTTTTCAACGCGGCGCCTCGCCGCTTTTCTCCAAGGAGTTTTTATGACGCAATACCAGGAATCCGCCCGGAAGATCGGGCATCGCCTGAAGGGCCTGTCGGAGGCCATTCCCGGCGTGATGAAGGGGTTTCACGAACTGCACGCCGCTGCCTTGGCGGATGGTGCGCTTTCCGAAAAAACGAAGGAACTGATCGCGCTCGCGATTGGTGTGGCGGCGCGCTGTGAAGGGTGTGTCGCCTTTCATGCCCAGGCGCTGGCCAGACTGGGCGCAAGCCGCGCGGAGGTCGAGGAAACCCTGGGAGTCGCCATTCTCATGGGTGGCGGACCTTCCGTCATGTGGGCGACGGAAGCCCTGGCGTCCTTCGACGAATTCAACGGTTGACCGGGGAGAAGATCATGCAAGGCAATGTTGGGCGTCTGGATCGCGTATTGCGTGTCGTCGCGGGGCTCGCCCTGGTCGCGCTCGCCGCGACGGGCGTCGTTGGCCGATGGGGGTGGTTGGGTCTCCTGCCGCTTGCCACGGGATTGATTGGCTATTGCGCGGCGTATTCCTTCCTGGGGATTCGCACTTGTCCCCTGAAAAAATAACCACGCAATGATCGGTGCATCGGGGCCGGGAGCATCCTCCCGGCCCCGATGTCTTCACCATTGTGTCGCAAAACGCCCCCCGGCTGGAGACCCCGCCGACTGTGTTCAACCCGGCGGAGGAGGGCGTTTCGGAGGAGCAGTGTACAGGACGGGAAAGGACACCGTTTCCCGGCGAGGCGCGCCGCAAGCTTTTCTCCTGGCCTCGTCCGTCCGACAGGAAACACCGGGAATCTTCAATGACCGTGTATTTGACAGTGGCGCGCCCGGATCATTCCATTCCAGTCCTGTTCCAAGGGTTTATCTGTTTCCAGGAGGCTGTTCACAATCATTCAAAACGGTTGAAGCTACCGGATTTTGAGATGAGGAAAAGTAACCCGGGTGATATTGGCAGGGAGGCGTTTGAAGAGAACCGTCCGGCGCCAGGGTGCGCGCGCAAGCAAACCAGGCCACGCGCGGTGGATTTGCACGAAGTATTCCACGCGGTGCTGTAGCTCCTGAAAAGCGGCTGCCAGTGGCGGATGTTGCCGAAGGATTTTCCGCTTCGCCGTACTGTCCAGGCGATGGATTGTGGAGCGCACGTTCGCCTGGGCTGGACAAGTGCGGGCGTCTCTGGAAAAACTACGAACGAAAACCCCATTCCAGATCGCAGCTCTTCCTCTTTGCCTTTCTTGCGCTCATATTGAAAAACTCTAAACAGGTTCTTAGAATCTGTTCAAAGTCTTTTAAGCAGAAGGGCCAAGAAAGCCATGTGAATAAACTGCAAGCTCGTGTCAAGCAGGCGCTCACCGCTCACAGTTCTTCCAAAATCCGCAGAGCTTCTACCATATTCAGGGGACTTTGAACAGGTTTTCAGAAAGATTTACAACCATACGGAACGCAACATCTAGTCGGCTTGTTCGCGCGGGGAGGAGGGCGTATCGAATCCCGGCTTCGCTGCCATCACATGCTTGGGCCAGGATTTGGTGGTCATGCCGTCCAGCGCGGTCGCCATTGCCGCGACCAGGGACATGTCGATCCCTTCGGAATCGGCTGGTTCAGGAACAAGTATTTTCTCCCGCCATTTTCCTCTGGGCTTCGCCAATGCGTCATACATGCTTTGCCGGGACATCAGGTACAGGAAGGCCGCGACCACTTCCGTTTCGGTATGTTGAACACCGGGGCGCGTCATCAAGGATTGGAGCCACGCCAGCAATTCTTCGCTTGCGCCAATTTCTCGCAGTGCCGCGTAACTCGTCGGCCATTCGGAGGCGGGCGTGTTGCGCAGCCACTCGCTCAAATAAAGTGGCCTTGATATTATTTCCCAATATTGGGTAGGTGATTCCTCTGATTCCTCGCTCAGGAAATCGAGTGGTCCGCCGGATTCAGAAAGCATAGCTGGGCCACGGCAGCAACCTGCGAGCACGATGCCGCCCATCACCGTTCCCGCACCGCCCCAGCCTGCCGGCAGCATCTGTTCGACCTTGCGCAGCGTCGGCATGTCGGTGGACTTCTCGCCGTCCGGGCGTTCATGCACCAGGAGGAAATTGGTTTTGTCGGTCAGTAACTGGTAGGCAAGCGCCAGTTGCAGGGAGCCATCCTTGTCATGCGGCGGGTCTTCTTCGGCGGCATGAAAGCGCGCGGATGCCGCCATGCGCGGCAGCGCGTCCCCGGTTTCCCGTGCGTCTGGAAATACCGCGCGACCGATTGCTTCCGCCGCACCGTCTTCGGATCGCCTGCCCGACAGACGCAGTTCGCCCGCCAGTCGATTCGCCTCGGCCTGCCGCAGCAGGGCGAAAATGTGGATGGTGTCGCCATCGAACACCGCCGACGGCAAAGGCGAGACCCACTCCGGGTTGGCGCCCACGGGCCAATCGAGGCGCAAGTCTGTCAGCCGGGGTGAGCGCAGGCGGGCAAACATCCTGAGCACGGCGGGTTCCACCGCCTCGCCCGGCGCCACGAAGTCGCACGCGCCGCCCGTGGCCTCCGCCAGCCGCCGCAGAAGCGCCTCCGCCGGGCTGCTGCCGATGCCCACCACGAACAGGCGATGCCCG
>JAISME010000089.1 GCA_031276915.1 Zoogloeaceae bacterium | reverse complement strand
CTTGACGATCGCGCGCGCACAAGAAAGACCCGACAACCGTCTTTTTCACTTCCCGCTCCTGTCCTGTCATGTTCCGCTTCATCATGGCAATCTACACGCAAGACATGTGCCAGAAACACTCGAATCCCTTAACCCCTTGATTCCCCTTCCTTATCCATTCTCCCACCCCCACCCCAACAACACAGGAAGTGACAATATTTGTCAGCAATGAACCAAAAAATGTCACTTCGCGTCTACCCGGGAGAACATACATGATCTGGCGGGAAATGCCGTGGCGTGGCAAACGACGATGCGGCAAGGAACGCCCCGGAGGCAAAATCGTCGACCGGCGCGCGTGGGCAGTTATCCGGCGACAGCGGGCCATGCCGCCAGAAGGCCGTGACGCGAACTTCCTTTTCCCCGGACAGGATGCTCGAACGTGGTTGTCGCCAGGCGCGTCATCACGGGCAACCTTGCGTCACCCACAGAAGCAGCGCGTCGATTGCCGGTCCGCCGACGGCTGCGCGCGGGTGGTTAATCAGGAAACTGACCGCATAGCGTTGGCCATATGTATCCTGCACGTAGCCGGCCGCTGCCTTGACTCCGTCCAGTGTGCCGGTTTTGACGCGGGCACGACCCTGGGCCAGGGTTTGGCGCAGGCGGGTCTGCATGGTGCCGTCGATGCCCGCGATGGGAAGCGAGGCCACGAATTCCGGCATAAACGGGCTTTGCCAAGCGGCGACCAGAAGGCGTGTGAGATTTTCAGCGCTGATTCGCGCCCGGCGAGACAGGCCCGCGCCGTTTTCCACGACCAGTTCCGGAAAGTCGAGTCCCTTTTGCCGCAACCAGTCGACAATGCGCCGCCGGGATTTTTCCTCCGTGCGCGCTGTCGGGTCGTTGCCCAGCGCGAGGAAGACCTGCCGCGCCATGACGTTGTTGCTCCATTTGTTTACATCCCGGATGATTTCGGCAACGGTGGGCGAATCCTGTTGCGTCAGCAAGGCAGCGCCGGGTGGCACGGCGCCCGAACGGACATGTCCGCGCAAGGTGCCGCCCAGTTCCCGCCAGAGCGCGCGGAAAATGCCTTCTGCGTGGCGGTCCGCCGGAAGGAGGGCGAGGGCGAGGGTCTGCCTGCCACAGGCAAGCGGGTAGGGCCCGTCCAGAATGAAGCGGTCGCTGTTGCTGGCGCTACCCGGGATGTAGCGCATGTTCAGGCGGTCGCGCCAACCGTCACAGCCGCCCCTGACAGGCGTCAGCCGGGTTTCGAGCGCGAGTCCCGCAAGCGGGGTTTCCTGCCGGACACCAATGCCGCCATTTTCAGGCGTAAGCGTGAAACGCAGGGCGTGGAAATCCAGCAGCAAGCCATCTGGTCCAACGTTATAGGCGCGCAGGGGACGTTTGTCGAATGTCGCCGGGTCATGGGGAGGCGCCACAAACACCGAGCGGTCCAGCACCAGATCGCCCTCGATGTGTTGTACGCCGTGCGTCCGCAACTGGCGCAACAACAGCCAGAAGGATTCCAGCACCAGCTTGGGATCGCCGCCGCCCTTCAGATAGAGATTGCCTCGCAGTCGTCCATCGGGTTCGGGGGGATGGTCCAGCCAGACAGTGGTCCGCCAGGTATGCGTCGGGCCGAGGATTTCCAGCGCGGCATAGGTGGTAAGCAGTTTCATCGCCGAGGCGGGGTTCATGCCCACCCGGGCATTGTGGCTGGCGCGCGCGGGACGTCCGCCGGAATCGAGCGCATGAACCGCCACCGCCACCGCCGTGTCGGGGATGCGGACGCTGCGCAATGCCTTGGCAACGACCGGTGGCAGGTTTTGCGCACATGCCGGCACAGGGGAAAAGCCCGGCGCGCACAGCAGACAGAACAGGACGCAAAGGCGGCGCGTCATGACGTCCGGATTGTCACGCGCGCGAACCTGCGCTTGCCAACCTGGAGCACGACGGTTGTGCCCGGCAAAAGCAACAGTCCCGCGTCTCCAACCTTGTCGCCATCGGCCCGAACGCCACCCTGGGCGATCATGCGCAGCGCGTCGGAGGTGCTGGATGTCAGTCCGCTTTGCTTGAGCGCCTGCGTCAACGGCAGCCCGCTTTCTCCTGCGGTGAATTCAAGGGCGGGCATGTCATCGGGGAGCGCGCCCTGGCGAAAGCGCGCCTCAAAATCCGCGGACGCCTTTTCCGCCGCCGCTTCACCGTGGAAACGCGCGGTGATTTCACGCGCCAGCATCACCTTGGCGTCGCGCGGGTTCCTGCCTTCGGCCACCGCTTTTTTGAGCGCGGCGATTTCAGCTTCGCTCCGGAACGACAGCAGGTCATAGTAACGCCACATCAGGGGATCGGAGATGGACATGAGCTTGCCGAAGATTTCCTGCGGTGGCTCGTAGATGCCGATATAGTTTCCGAGCGACTTGGACATCTTGTTGATGCCGTCCACCCCCTCCAGGAGCGGCACGGTGAGCACACACTGCGGCGCGAGGCCGTAATCCTTCTGCAGTTCGCGGCCCATGAGAAGATTGAATTTCTGGTCAGTGCCACCCAGTTCCACATCGGCCTTCAGCGCCACGGAATCGTAGCCCTGGCACAGTGGATAAAGGAATTCGTGAATGGCGATCGGTTGGTTGCGCGCGTGGCGTTTGGCGAAATCGTCGCGCTCCAGCATCCGCGCCACCGTGTGCCGGGCAGCGAGCCGGATCATGCCGGCGGCGTCCATGTCGCCGAACCACGTGGAATTGAAACAGACCTCGGTCCTGTCCGGGTCGAGGATCTTGAACACCTGTTCCCTGTAGGTCCTGGCGTTTTCCAGCACCTGTTCGCGGGAAAGCGGCGGACGGGTCGTGTTCTTGCCGCTGGGATCGCCGATCATGCCGGTGAAATCGCCAATCAGGAAAAGAACGTGATGACCCAGTTCCTGGAAATGCCGGAGCTTGTTGATGAGCACGGTATGCCCCAGGTGCAGGTCGGGCGCGGTGGGATCGAATCCCGCCTTTACACGCAGGGGACGACCGGTTTTCAGTTTTTCGACGAGTTCGGCCTCGATCAGCAATTCCTCGCTGCCGCGTTTTATATGTTTCAGGCATGTTCCTGGCGTGGGCATGGACTTCTCCGAATTGGCGATGCATTCACTGCTTCTGGCCGAACAGGAAGCTTTGTTATAATAAAGAATAGACTATCCGGCGTCGCCATCATGATAAAGCGTGATATTGTAAATCACTTGCGGAAAATTCCCGAACAATGGGGTCATCGTCACTGGTTTTTGTCTGGCATTGGCGTGTTGTCCACCCTGGGGGTGATTGCCGTCGCGACACCTTCCGCCAGTTTGCCGCCGGATGGACAGAACGCGATTGTCGAGGAACTCGATCTCGCCGCCAGTGCGCCGCTGACCCTGAAAAATGAAATCTTTCTGCGGGAAGAGCGCGTCGTCCGCGGTGACACCTTCGACCAGTTGCTGTCGCGTCTGGGAATCCAGGATGACGCGGCGCGGCGATATATCCTGCACAGTCCCGACCTTGGAATCCTGCACCGCCAACTGGTGCCGGGACGGGTCGTCTCGGCGCGCACCACGGAAAACGGAGCGTTGCTGAGCCTGCACTTTCCCATGAATGGCGGCGAGACGGTGACAGTCGTGGAGCAGCGTCCAAATGGATTGACCACCAGCGTGATGCCACGCCAGTACGAAACGCGCGAAGAATTGAAATCCGGCGAAATCGTTTATTCGCTGTTCGGCGCGACTGATGACGCGGGAATTCCGGACGTGATTGCCGTGCAGATGGCGGAAATTTTCTCGGGTGAAATCGATTTTCACCGTGATCTGCGCAAGGGCGATAAATTCACCCTGGTGTACGAGATGCAATATTACCGGGGCTATCCGGTCAATACCGGGCGCATCCTCGCGGCTGAATTCGTCAATGCCGGTCGCACCTATCGGGCATTCCATCACGCGGATGGCGGCAAGGGGGCATATTACGATGCCAGCGGCAAAAGCCTCAAGAAAGCCTTTTTGCGTTCCCCGCTGGAATTCTCGCGCGTGACCTCCGGGTTTTCCATGCGTTTCCATCCCATCCTGAAAACCTGGCGGGCACACAAGGGGATCGACTATGGCGCGCCCGCGGGCACCAGGATCCGCGCCACGGGAGATGGCGTCGTGCAATTTGCCGGTCGCCAGAACGGTTACGGCAATTTCATCCTGCTTTCGCATGCGGGTGGCTACCAGACGGCCTATGCGCACATGAGCCGTTTCGCCGAGGGGATCAGGAAAGGCGATCGCGTAAGCCAGGGCGACATCATTGGTTACGTCGGCCAGACAGGCTGGGCGACAGGTCCGCATCTGCATTATGAATTTCGCGTCAGGGGGCAGGCGATCAACCCCCTGTCGCTGGATGTTCCAGTAAGCGTGCCCCTGCCACCGCAACAACGCGCGGCATTCGAGGCCGAGACCGGTCAACGACTGGGCATGCTGCAATTGCTGAGAGGGACCACGCCGGTGCGTTTCGAGTAATCGGGCGAAATTCGATGCTGTCTTGCTGCCCTTGTCGTGATCCGGCATCGGGTTTTGCTTCATCGTAAAACGCACTCCGGTTTGCGCCCCTGCCCGAAAGAATCGGCGCAAAGAAAGAGCGCGCAATGGATGTTTCCATGTTCCCGGGCCACAGGGCGCGCTTTCCTGGCCCGGGTCGTCGTTCATGCGCCCATGCGATAATGCGCGTCTTCTTTTTCCCGAGCGTTTGCCATGTCCCGACCCCGCAACGACAATTTCTTGCGCGCCCTGTTCAAGGAACCCGTGGAGCGCACGCCGATCTGGCTCATGCGGCAAGCGGGGCGCTATCTGCCGGAATATTGCGAGACGCGCCAGCGCGCCGGGGATTTTCTCTCTTTGTGCCGGTCTCCGGATCTGGCCTGCGAGGTCACCCTGCAACCCCTGGAGCGCTATGACCTGGACGCGGCCATCCTGTTTTCCGACATTCTCACCATCCCGGACGCGATGGGGCTTGGACTTTGTTTCGAGGCGGGCGAGGGTCCGCGCTTTGCGCGTCCCTTGCGGGATGAAGCGGCGATCCGGGCGCTGACCGTTCCCGATCCCGACCGCCTGGAATACGTGTTCGCGTCCGTACGCGCCATCCGCAAGGCGCTTGCTGGCCGGGTTCCCCTGATCGGTTTCGCGGGCAGTCCCTACACCCTGGCCTGCTACATGGTCGAAGGCGGCGGTTCCCGGGATTTTCGGCACGTGAAGACCATGCTCTACGCCCGGCCCGATCTCCTGCACCACATCCTGTCGATCACGGCGGAGAGTGTCGTCGCCTACCTGAATGCCCAAATCGAGAATGGCGCGCAAGCCGTGATGATTTTCGACACCTGGGGCGGTTCGCTGTCGAACGCCGCCTATGCGGAATTTTCCCTCGCCTACATGCAAGGAATCCTGGAGCGGCTGCACAAAACCTGGGAAGGCGAAAAAATTCCCGCCATCCTTTTCACCAAGGGAGGAAACGCGTGGCTGGAAGAGATCGCGCAAAGCGGCTGTACGGGCGTCGGTCTCGACTGGTGTATAGACATCGGCGAGGCGCGCCGCCGCGTGGGACATCTGGTGGCGCTGCAAGGCAATCTCGACCCGAATGTTCTGTTCGCGCCGCCCGGGGTCATTGTCCGGGAAGCGCGCAAGGTGCTCGCGGCCTTCGGTCCCGGTGATACCGGACATGTCTTCAATCTTGGGCACGGCATTTCACAATTCACCCCGCCGGAACATGTGCACGCCCTGGTGGAAACCGTGCATGGCCTCCGGCATTGACACCGTTTTCTCTGGACACGCCCGGAAAGTATCGTTTCCGGAGACGTTTCTCTTGATTTATGCACAAAAGCAGGGTAGGGAAAAACGCGCTGCCCTCGTGCTGCCATAAATCTGTCATATTGTACACGAGGATTGTATCCATATGATTTTAAATGATTTTTTTGCCGCACTCTTTTTTGGCAGCTTAAGGAAATCCCTTGTGCGTAGCGGAGTTGGTGGTGTCGTTCGACAACGATCCACAAAGTTATCCACAGATTTTGTGAGTAAGCCCGAAAAAACCTGATGGGACGGGGAGTTACCGCCGGTTTGCGAGAAAACACTGGAAAAAGATCGGCTAAATATGTCTGCTGCCCAGGTCGTTCGCGTCGCGCTTGATCTGCCGTTGCATTGCCTGTTCGACTACGCTGTCGCGGAAGGCGCGCTGGCGGGCGCGCGGCTCCGGCCGGGTTTGCGTGTTCGCGTTCCGTTCGGGCGCGGGGAGCGCATTGGAGTCATCGTGGAACTGGCCGAAAAAAGTGACCTGCCGCCGGAACAGGTGAAACCGGTGCTGGAAATCCTGGGTGATCCGCCCCTGCCCGAGGATTTTTTCCGGCTGTGTGTTTTTGCCAGCTCCTACTATCAGGCCCCGTTGGGCGAGGTCGTCCTGCAGGCCCTGCCGCCGGGACTCAAGAAGGTGCGCGCCGCCAAGCGGCGTGTCATCGCCCCGCGGCAAGGCAGCTCTGTTCCCGGGGTGCGTCCCCGGCTCACAGCGGAACAGGCCGAAGCGATTGCCGCCATCGCGCGTGGCCAGGGCTATGCGCCCTTTCTGCTCCATGGCGTGACCGGCAGCGGCAAGACCGAAGTCTATCTGCGGCTCATCGAAACAGCGCTTGCTGCTGGACGACAGGCGCTCCTGCTGGTTCCGGAAATCAACCTGACGCCGCAACTGGAAAGCCGGGTACGCGAACGCTTTCCGGAAACGCACACGGCAATGTTGCACAGTGAACTCCCGGAAGCCGCCCGGGAACGGGCCTGGCGCGCGGCGTTTACCGGCGAGGCGCGCATCGTGGTCGGTACCCGGCTCGCTGTTTTCGCGCCGCTGCCGAATCCCGGTCTGATTGTGGTCGACGAGGAGCACGACCCTTCCTACAAGCAGCAGGACGGCATCCGGTATTCCGCGCGCGATCTGGCCGTGTTCCGGGCGCGCGACCTGGGAATTCCCATTGTGCTCGGTTCGGCCACACCCAGCCTGGAGAGCTGGGCGCATGCTCTGCAAGGCCGTTACACCTTGTTGCGCCTGGAAAAACGGGCCGCCGCCGCGCGCCTGCCGGAGGTTCGCCTGATCGACACCCGGAGAACCCGGCTCGAGGATGGCCTGGGTGTCCCCCTGCTGGAAGCGATCCAGCAGCGCCTTGACGCGGGCGAACAAAGCCTCATCTTCCTGAACCGGCGCGGTTATGCGCCGGTGCTTGCCTGTTCCGCCTGCGGCTGGATTTCCCGCTGCAAGCGCTGCGCCGCCAATCTGGTCGTGCATCTTCAGGACCGGCGACTGCGTTGTCACCATTGCGGCTTTGCGGCGCCGTTTCCCCGCGCCTGCCCTACCTGCGGCAATCAGGACATCCACCCGTTCGGACGCGGCACGCAACGCCTGGAGGCGACGCTGGCGGCGCGTTTTCCGAAAGCGCGCCTGTTGCGGGCGGACCGGGATTCGGTGAAGAGCCGGAAGCAGTGGGAAATCCTGCTGGAGCGGATTCACCGCGGCGAAGCCGATATCCTGGTCGGAACCCAGATGCTGGCCAAAGGACACGATTTCTCCCGCCTGACCCTGGTGGGCGTGATCGGCGCCGACGCGGCCCTGTTTGCCGCCGACTGCCGCGCGCCGGAACGCCTGTTCGCGCAATTGATGCAAGTTGCCGGACGCGCCGGGCGCGCCAACCTGCCCGGCGAAGTGCTCATTCAGACCGGACATCCAGAACATCCGCTCTACCATGCCCTGATGCGGCACGATTACCCCGGTCATGCCGAAACCCTGCTTTCCGAACGGCGCCAGGCCGGATTCCCGCCCTATGCCTTCCAGGCCGTGCTGCGCGCCGAAGCGCCACATATGGAAGATGTGCTGGCCTTTCTCAAGGCTGCCGCCGTGCTGATCCCGCCGGAATGCTATCCGGACGTGACCCTGTACGATCCCGTTCCCATGCGGCTTTCCCGCGTCAAGGGCCTGGAAAGGGCGCAATTGCTGGCGGAATCGCCGGAGCGCCCGCAACTGCAAGCCTTCCTGACGCGCTGGCGGAAAGCGCTGGCGGATGTCAAGACACCCGCACGCCTGCGCTGGCACCTGGAAGTGGACCCGATGGAGCTTTGATGTCCGGCGATTTTCGCAACGGGTCAGACACGGCCCGCTGACCAGGGCGCGCGCCATTGTTCACGAGTCTGGTCTTGTTGCGCATATCCGCGCTCGAGGCGGACGATCGCGGTTTCAAATGGTCTTTGGCTGCGGTTGGCGCGATAGGCCAGCCGGCGTTCCACCGCAGGCCGATCGAGCAATCCATGCTTGCCGGCATGGCGAAACAGGTCGTTGAAAACCGGTTTGCCTCGAGGCCGTCGTCGCCCATCATGTACACCGCCGAGTCTGGCGAAAATCGCCCTGTCGCTCATTCGGCGGGATTTACTGGATCCACGAAAGGATACGGTCCGGCAAAGCTCGTCCGGGTTGGGATCTGGCAGACGTGGGTGTTGAGGAGACCCCGGCTCCAGTGATGGAGCAGATAGCCCGGCGTTTCCAGGCGAAATTCATCGCCCCCCTTTTCGCTGAGGTCGAGTTCAATCTGCATCGACAGGGAGGGCGCCGTCACGGCCGGAACGCCCATC
>JAISME010000096.1 GCA_031276915.1 Zoogloeaceae bacterium | reverse complement strand
ACCCTGCCGTTTTCGGAAGCATCGACTGAAACATCCGCTGTGTTGTGCGCATGCAATATGTACGAATGGGATGCGGGAAAAAGTGTAAAAAGACTTGACAAACCGGAATATGCGAAAATGATACTCGTGGCAGCACACAGGGAAGACCCAACAACCACCTTTTCCACTTTCCGTTCCTGTCCTGTCATGTTCCGCTTCATCATGACAATCTACACGCAAGACATGTGCCAGAAACACTCAAACCCCTTAACCCCTTGATTACCCTTCCTTATCCCTTCTTCCCCCTCCACTCCAACAACACAGGAAGCGACAATATTCGTCACCAATTAACCAAAAAATGTCACTTCGCGTTCTCCCAAGAGAACAAAAACCGCACAGCGGCAATTCCCCGAAATGACGTGGGAACGGCACAACCTCCAGCCTTCCTTGTATGTTCCCCTTGCAGGCCAAAGCGGATAAATTCCACCCGTTTGACCGGCCCGGCTCTCCCGGTCCCTTGGTCTTTTGCCGCCATCCGGTGCGAGGAGCATCCAGAAAATCAGGCAATCCATTTGGGGGTGTTTTACAGATGACCTGAAAAAGAACCCCTTCCAGATTCGTTTTGCGCGACAGACAGGGATATCTGTTTCGCATTTCTCGCCAGATCGCGCCATCCCGGTCAGTTATCATCCAGGTGGCATGGCGAGCCTTCGTGGCAACAATGCCTGGTGATTCTTCCCCGGCCTTTGCGCCCCGCGCGCCCCGGTTTTACTGGAATACGATTGGACGCGATTCGCCCGCGCAATAGTCGTCCAGGAAGGCGTCGATCGTTTCCTCGTCGCGTTCTTCTATCGGAATGCCGTTGATTGCCGCGCTGAAATGGTGCGCGAATGGCCCTTGCAGGAACAGCATGCGCATGGCGTCCTTGTCGACCAATTCGAAGCCTTCCGCCTGGGGATAGGCAAGCACAGAATAATGTGCGCTGTTATAGACCAGATTCATGATGCGCTCCTTCACTCCCGAATCGTTCGCTGTACATATGTTTTCGACGCAAATTTACAAGACTTGAGCCATATATTCCCACAAGGGCCGGCCAGAGAAAACGCCGGTATTCACACCGTTTCCGCCCATTCCGGATTTCCGGTAGACTGGCGCTCCATGTGCGCCCGTCCCATCTCCCAACTCATTGAATTCAAAGGCAGTACAGCGCCTTTGATCGTCGTCACCATCAAAAGTATCGATGCCGGAATCTTGCGCCGGGCTGCCGAAACGCTGTTCGGTGGCGACAACTTCTTCGAGGGTGATGCCGGTCTTCTGAACCTCGCCCAATTGCCAATGGAAAATGGCGCTCCGGCGGCGGACTGGCCCGCTGTGGTTGCCTGCTTTGCCCGCTACGGTCTCAGGATCATCGGCGTTCGCGGTGGCCATCCCGACCTGGAAGCCTCCGCGGAAGCGGCGGGGCTTGTCCGCTTTCCCGCCGATGATCGCCGTTCCACTGTTCCGGAACCCGCGAAAGCCGCGCTGGAAACGGTATCCGCGCCGATGGAATCACCTCCCGCGGCGAACCCGGAGGCGTCCACTCCGGCGACGATGCCGCAAGGCGCCCTGGTGGTGGAGCGTCCCTTGCGTTCCGGGCAGCGAATCTACGCGCGCGGGCGGGACCTGGTGACGCTTTCGGTCGTCAACCCCGGCGCGGAAGTGATCGCCGACGGCAGCATCCACATTTACGCGCCCTTGCGTGGTCGCGCCCTGGCCGGCGCTTCTGGTCTTGTCGAAGCGCGCATCTACACCACCAGTTTCGAGGCCGAGCTCGTTTCCGTGGCCGGGGTGTATCGCAACTTCGCCAATGGCATTCCCGACGAATGGGCGCGCCGCCCGGTCGTCGTCAGGGCGAAGGGGGCTGGCATTGCCCTGGAGAGGTTGAAGCTCGACTGAAGCGGAAGAAAGCCCGGGCGGTTTCTCCCTGCTGCGGGTAAAATTCGCGCTTTACATTACGGAGAATTCTTCGTGACCCGCATCATCGTTGTGACTTCCGGCAAGGGCGGCGTGGGCAAGACCACGACCAGCGCCTGTTTTTCTTCCGGCCTCGCCCTGCGCGGCTACAAGACGGCCGTCATCGACTTCGATGTGGGCCTGCGCAATCTCGATCTCATCATGGGCTGCGAGCGCCGTGTTGTTTACGACCTCGTCAACGTCATCAACGGCGAAGCCACCCTCAACCAGGCGCTCATCAAGGACAAGCACTGCGCGAACCTCTTCGTACTGCCTGCCTCGCAGACCCGCGACAAGGATGCGCTCACCGAGGAGGGCGTGGAAAAAGTCCTCGGAGAACTCGAGCACATGGGGTTCGACTACGTTGTTTGCGATTCCCCCGCCGGCATCGAGCGCGGCGCCGTGATGGCGCTTGTTTTCGCCGACGAAGCGCTTGTCGTCTCCAACCCGGAAGTATCCTCGGTGCGCGATTCCGACCGCATCCTGGGCATTCTGCAAGCCAAGTCCCGCCGCGCCACCGAAGGCCGCGACCCGGTGAAGGAACACCTCCTCATCACCCGCTATTCGCCCAAGCGCGTAGACGAGGGTGAAATGCTTTCCTACAAGGATATTCACGAAATCCTGCGCATTCCCATCATCGGCGTCATCCCGGAATCCGAAAGCGTGCTGCATGCTTCCAACCAGGGAACGCCCGCCATCCACCTGGAGGATTCCAATGTCGCGGAAGCCTACAAGGATGTGGTTTCCCGCTTTCTTGGCGAAGAAAAGCCGCTGCGTTTCGTGGATTACGAAAAACCTGGCCTGCTCAAGCGGATTTTCGGAGGGAAGTGAGGCATGGGCAACCTCTTTACCCGGCTTTTCGGTCCCAAACCGAAAAATTCCGCGCTGACCGCCAAGGAACGGCTCATGGTCGTGGTGGCGCACGAGCGCGACGAACGCAACAGCAAGCCTGATTTCCTGCCCGCCCTGCAAAAGGAACTGCTCGAGGTAATCTCCAAATACGTCACCATAAAACCGGAAAACATCAAGGTTTCCCGGGACAGGCAGGATGATTACGACATGCTGGAGGTGAACATCGTGCTGCCGGACAACCGGTAGGGACGCGCCAGCGTAGGGAATTCGGCGTTCGTTGCCAGGGGCTGTCCTGTCGTGTCCGCGCCGGATCAGGCGGGATGAAGGGATCACGGGCGCATGCAACGGCACGCGCCCGTGACAATGGAGCGGGGGAAAGCGGAAGGGGGAAAAGCGAGAAGACTTTCATGTCGCGCGCTGTGAAATGCGCGACAGGCATTCCTGCCGGTCACTCTTCACGAACCTGAAAGGGGTTTCTTTCTTCTTCCGGATTGCCGCGGTCAAAACTCCAGCCGCATGGAGCGGAACATCTCACGCCCGCTACAAGAAAGGAATTCCGACCTTCACGCTGATTCTTCCGGACGGAGTTCCAAACCGGAGTTCGTTTTACGATGAACAATTCGAGGCGTATCTACAAATCTTCCTGACGGCCAGCAACTCCGCCAGACGACTGAAAATGTCCAGGAAAAACCTCTGGGCGGGACGATCAAAGCTGTTCGATCGTTTCGCCCACAAAGAGCAGGTTGTACAGGCGAATGAGGGCCTTGAGAAGCACGCCAACAGCACCATTCAACATCATTCTTCCTTTCGGGAAACAGTTAATCAAAAGCGTGGCGATTCTACGCCCGCGCAAAGTCCATCGTGCGATCCGCGTTCACCTGTGGACAGGAAAACCGCAAAAATGTTGCATTGCAACAACAAAGCGGTCTTCATCGGGGAAGGGTATATGTGGTATGTATATTCATGACGTCATGGGGCTTTTCTTGCGCGAATATGGTTTGCAAGCGCGGCAAATGCCGGGGCGATCCCAGACGCTTCATTGACGCCGGGGAAGCGATTCTTCCGGTTCCGGCGCAATATCCGTGTCTTCTATGCGCAGGTCGCGGGCGCGCAGTTCGTAGGTTTCGCCGTCTTCCGCAAGCTGCTGGAGGCGTACCTGGACCGGCAACATCAGGTAGTCCCTGGCAAGCCAGATTTCGACCGGGTTTTCGCTGGAAGAGCGCAGGTGCAGGACTTCGAGGGGGCCGGCGAATCGCGTGTTTCCGGTCTCCTCCTGAAACGAGGGCATGCCTTCTTGCTGCGCCGGCTGGAGGGAAGCGGGCGTGGGCAGTTCCAGGGTTTCGATGTCGGAAGCCTCGAAATGGACACGCTCGTATTTTTTGCCGGTCACCATCCAGGTTTCCACGCCTTTCCGGGTATCCACGGCCATGCTTTGCGGAAAGACGTAGTAGGCGAACTGGAACATCTGGCTCAGGAGATCCTGGCTGCCGGCCATCAGGGATTCCAGGGCGCGCCCGTCAATATCCAGAACGCCAGTCTCCCAGTGAAAGGTGGCGCAGTTTTTTTCCACGCCGTCCTTCCAGGTGCGGTATTCCTCCGGCGTAAATCCTTCCGGGCCAAAGCGGCCCTCGCTCATCACGGCATAGCGCAACGGTCGCGCCGAACCGGAACGCAGGAAATACAGGAACGATACCGCGCCGGTTGTCTGCGCTTCCAGCGTCAGACGGTAGCGTTCCCCGGCGATCTCCCAGCGCAGCAGGCCTGTTCCCACTTCAAACCCTTGCGTGCCGCGATAGAGGCCATAATGGATTTCGCCACGGCGCGGAAACTCCGTATCGCCATCTGGCGGGATTGCGGAAGGCGCGTCCCGCGAAGGTGTAGACGGTGTTTCCTCCGGCGTGATGTTTGCGGGTGGTTCATCCATGCCGGGCGTGTTCTGTGGCGATCCATTCGGTTGAGCGGGCGTGGGGGGATTCGACGCGGGGGAAGTGGACGTTTCGGTAGACACACGGTTACGCGGCGGAGCGGGAAGTCGCGGGACATTCGGGGCTTCCACCGGATTGCTGACTGCAGGCCGCAGGGCAATCCTGAGACGCATCGGTCGGGGCCAGGAATACTGTTGCCAGTCGAACTCCGGCAACAGGAATGCCAGATGTAATGTCAGGGAAATCGACAACGCGACCGCGATGGGCACGCGGGAACCGGCCAGCCAACGCACGCGACCTCCTTAGCTGGATTGCGGCGATCGCAGGAATCCATTCGCTTGCGTGCTTCCCGCGAGGCGCACTTGTTGTCCCTCAATGGCAAGACGCCCTTCCACGCACCAGCGCACCGCCAGGGGATAGATTGCGTGTTCCTGCGCCAGCACGCGTTCCGCCAGAACCGCTTCGTCGTCGCCATCGAGCACCGGTACGGCAGCCTGGATGATGATCGGACCATGATCCAGGGCTGGCGTCACAAAATGCACCGTGCATCCATGCAGGCGCACGCCCGCCGCCAGGGCGCGGGCATGGGTGTTTACGCCGGGGAAGGCGGGCAGCAGCGAGGGGTGGATGTTCAGAAGGCGACCCGCGAAGCGGTTGACGAATGTTGCCGTCAGGATGCGCATGAATCCGGCCAGCACCACGAGGTCAGGCGCGTGGGCGTCGACCGCTGCCGCCAGGGCGGCATCGAAGGCGGCGCGATCCGGATAAGCCTCGTGGTCGATCACTGCTGTGACAATGCCAGCGGCGGCTGCGGTTTCCAGCCCCCTGGCGCCGGGACGATTGGAAAGTACAGCGGCGATTTCAGCGTTCGCCAAGTCACCGCGCCGGGCCGCGGCAATCAGGGCTTCCATGTTGCTGCCGCGTCCGGAAATCAGGATGACGATTTTCTTCATTTCAATGCAATCCGCCGACGGGAAGGAAAAAAGAGGTCGCAAGCGATTGCGCGGCCCGGGTGACGAGCCGCCCGTGTTTGTCTTCCAGGACACTGGACATGAGATCCAGGAGGCCGACGATGCGGCCGAATTCGCGCTCGAAGGAAAGGTTGCGGCCCGCGTCGCTGATTTCATTGGTCAGCAGGACCGGTTTTCTTTCGGCGTCGTGGCTGCTGGCGAGCTTCCAGAGCGCGACTTCCATGTTGCGGGCGCAGTTGTAGAATTTCTGGGCGTCCAGGGAATCCAGGATGAAGGATTCATCCCTGTGTTCGTAGGCCGCGTCCACCATCGTCAGGAGACCATAGAGCAGCGCTCCCACCCGGTCGCCGCCATAGCCCGGCGCGAACGCCCGCAGCGCCGCCTGCCCCTCCAGATGACCCGCCAGCCCATCCGGGGGCTGTGTCCGGAACACGCGCAGGCGCGCAATCGCCGCGTCCCGGTCCGAAAACCCCGCCTTTTTCCATTCTCGCGGATTGCGCCGGTAGAGCTTGTCGGCGATCCGCATCAGTCCTTCCAGGATTTGCGCGTGACTGGTATCGACAACGCGGTCGACGTCGGTCTTGAACAGATATTTGGGATCGAAACGGGTCCCGGTTTCCCCATCCCCGTCCCGATATGTCGCGCATCCCGCCAGCAAGGCGAAAAGGACCACCGCCGCGCCTTGCGGGATCAGGCGTCGCCGCATGACGCGCCCCGGCCCTGGCAATATCCGATGAGCACTGGCACGAGGGACACCATGATGATGCCCACGATCAGGAACGACAGGTTTTGCTGCACCCAGGGGTGGTTGCCAAACCAGTAGCCGAGCAGCGTCAGGAGCGCGACCCAGAAAAACCCGCCCAGGCAGTTGAAAAGGAAAAAACGGCCATAGGCCATTGCGCCAATGCCCGCCACGAACGGGGCAAAGGTGCGAAGGAGCGGCAGGAAACGCGAAAGCGCCAGCGTCTTGCCGCCGTGCCGCCCGTAGAACGCCTGCGTCTTCAGGAGCGCTCCCTTGTTGAAAAAACGGGAGCGCGGCCACTGGAACACCCTGGGGCCGAGATAGCGTCCGATCTGGTAGTTCAGCATGTTTCCGGTAATCGCGGCCAGGGAAAGCGCCGCGATCAGAATCCCGATATGCAGCCCGCCGAGCGCCGCCAGCGCCCCCGCGACGAACAGCAGGGAATCACCGGGCAGAAAAGGCGTCACCACGAAGCCGGTCTCGGCGAAAATGATGCCAAACAGTATGGCGTACACCCAGACGCCATGCTGCGCGACCAGAAGGGCCAGATGCTTGTCGAGATGCAGGACGATGTCTATGAATTGGGTGAGGAATTCCATGCCGACGCTCGCGTGTGGAAGATGCCGCATTCTACCTTATGCGCGCGCTACCGGATGACGCCCGCACGCGCTTGTCCGGGCAGGGCAAGCGCACCATGTTTCCTTTTTTCACGGATCGGCTTTCGTGGTGTCGCGCAACGCTCATAGTCTACGGCGGGGATAGGCCGGTTGCGGCCTTGCGCGCCTCGGTTCCCGGCTTGAAAGCGATGTCGCGCGCTTCCCTGAAAGGCTGCCTGCTGCG
>JAISME010000040.1 GCA_031276915.1 Zoogloeaceae bacterium | reverse complement strand
TGCAACACCACCCGCGCATCATCAGGAAGCGTCCGGGCGTCGGCCACCGTGCTGGCGGCGGGCGGCGTCGACGGCCCCACAAAACCGCCTTGCGCAAACGCCGACGCGGAAAAGATGCTGAAGACAAACCCCGCGCACAAGGCGGGAAAGGAAGGTTTCCGGGAATGCTTCGTCATGATGAGACTCCAATGCGAAAATGAAATGGACGCGCGGCAAAGGACAGCTTCATGCGGCAAGCGCCCGCGCCACTGCAGGATACACGAGGCGCGACACTTCCGGAAAGCCCCGCAACGCCACGCCTCCCAATCCAGACAGGCATTCGCGCAAACCTCGACAAACGCGCCGGAATCCTGGCCGCGAGCGGAGCAGGGCGACCAGGCAAACCCGGGATTTCCTCGCGCGCCTGGTCCGGACGCCAAATGAGGGTTTCCTGTCCCGTTACCCTGTCCGCGCTGCTTGCGGGTTTCTTCACGCGCTTTGCCATGCTCGATACGCTTGAGCATTACTTCCTTTCCCCGCAACAACCCGGGGCATTCGCCAATTGCCAATTCTGTCCTTCATGAACGACAACATGGCAGGAAAAACATAGTGTGCAGATACCTATGGTCCGCGCGGGGCAGACCTCCCTGTCCTGTACCAAACCCGGCGTTTCCGCCGGATTCACATGCGGCCTTGCGCCCTTTCGCTTCACTTACCTTGCCGATTGCAGTATCTTTAGCGGTTTTCTCGCTTCCGCGTCCCGAGCCGGAACTCCCAAGGAAAACAGCATGGAAAAGAATCTGCGCGACGCCGCGCTCGACTATCATCGTCGTCCCACGCCCGGCAAGATTTCCGTAACGTCCACCAAGAGCCTTACCAACCAGCGAGACCTGGCGCTGGCCTATTCCCCCGGTGTCGCCGCGGCGTGCGACGCCATCGTGGAAGACGCCAACACGGCGGCTGAATACACCTCCCGCGCCAATCTGGTCGGGGTCATCACGAACGGGACCGCTGTGCTGGGGCTGGGCAACATCGGGCCGCTGGCCGCCAAGCCGGTCATGGAAGGGAAAGGCTGCCTTTTCAAGAAATTCGCCAACATCGACGTGTTCGATATTGAGCTTGCCGAAAACGATCCGGACAAGTTGGTCGACATCATCGCTGCGATGGAGCCCACCCTGGGGGGTATCAACCTGGAGGACATCAAGGCGCCCGAATGTTTCTACATCGAGCAGAAGCTGAAGGAGCGCATGAACATTCCCGTCTTTCACGACGACCAGCATGGCACGGCCATCATTTCCGCCGCTGCCTTGCTGAACGGGCTCAAGGTGGTCGGGAAGAAAATCGAGGACATCAGGGTGGTTTGCTCCGGAGCGGGCGCGGCGGCGATTTCCTGCCTGAACCTGTGGTGCGACCTGGGCGTAAGGAAGGAAAATGTCACCGTATGCGATTCCAAGGGCGTAATCTGGATCGGGCGCGAGGAAAACATGCCTCCCTCCAAGGCCCGGTATGCGCAGGAAACCGACGCCCGCACGTTGGGTGACGCGATTCGGGGCGCGGACGTTTTCCTGGGCCTCTCGACGGCGGGGGTGCTGAAGCCCGAGATGCTCCTCGCCATGACCGACAATCCCCTGGTTTTTGCGCTGGCCAATCCCACGCCGGAAATCCTGCCCGAGCTTGCCAAGCAGGCGCGGCCCGACGCCATCATTGCCACGGGACGCTCCGATTACCCCAACCAGGTAAACAACGTGCTTTGTTTTCCCTTCATTTTCCGGGGGGCGCTGGACGTGGGCGCGACACGCATTACCGAGTCGATGAAGCTCGCCACCGTGCGCGCCATTGCGGATCTGGCGGAAGCCGAGATCGTAGACGAAGTGGCGCTGGCCTATTCCGGCCACAGCTTGGCGTTCGGGCGCGAATACCTGATCCCGAAACCTTTCGATCCGCGCCTGATCGCCAAGATCGCGCCCGCCGTGGCGAAGGCGGCGATGGATTCCGGCGTGGCGACCCGTCCCATCACGGACTGGGACGCCTACCGGCAACGCCTGATCGAATTCACCTACCGTACCGGCGCGGGCATGCGCGCCATCTTCCACGCCGCCCGGCAGGTTCCGCCCAAGCGCGTGATCTACGCCGAAGGTGAGGACCGGCGGGTCTTGCGCGCCGTGCAGGCCGTGCTGGAAGAACGGCTCGCCCGGCCGATCCTGATCGGGCGTCCCCGGATCATTGCCGATACCCTGTGCGAGGCCGGGCTCCGGATTCGCCCCAATACCGATTTCGAGATCATCGACCCCACGAATGACAGCCGCACCGAAACCTGCTGGACACTGTACCACCAGTTGATGAAGCGGCGCGGTGTCACGCCGGAGATCGCCAGGAAACTCATCCGTTCCGACGGCACCGTATTCGGCGCCCTCCTGCTCAGGCTGGGCCACGCCGATGGCCTGATCTGCGGCGCGACAGGCTGGTTCTCCGAACACCTGAAACATGTCGACAACATCATCGGCAAGGCGCCGGGCCACAATACCCTGGCGGCCGTCAACCATCTCCTGCTGCCGGGTCGGGCGCTCTTCATTTGCGACACGCATGTCAACGAGAACCCAACCGCCCAGCAGCTTGCCGACATCACCCTGATGGCGGCCCAGACGGTTCGCCGTTTCGGCCTCGCGCCCAAGATCGCCCTGCTTTCCCACTCCAATTTCGGCTCCGCGCAAACGACTTCCGCCCTGAAGATGCGCGAAACCCTGGCGCTGGTGCGCGAACAGGCGCCCGAACTGGAAATCGACGGCGAAATGCATGGCGACAGCGCCCTGCTCGAAAAGATTCGCGGCATGGCTGACGAATCCTCATCCCTGAAAGGCGAAGCCAATGTGCTCGTCATGCCCACGCTCGACGCGGCCAACATTTCGTACAACCTCATCAAGATGACCGGTAGCGAGGGCGTGACCATCGGCCCCATCCTGATGGGCGCGGCCAGGCCCGTGCACGTGCTCACCTCGTCGGCTTCCGTGCGACGCATCCTGAACCTGACGGCGCTGGTGGTGACGGAAACCGGCGGCAACTGATTCCCGCCGCCCGTGAAGTCACCGACCCTTGCGCAGTTGCGCCGTCAACTGACGGGGTTGGGCGCAAAGCCCGCGCACCTCGAACGGATCCTGCGCTTGTGGTTGCGGGCGAAACCGCTTGATACACCTTTCCGGAAGGCCGCAGCCGCGACCTTCTTTCCCGCGTCGCTCCTGGGCGCACTGCCCGCCTTCGCGGCGCGCCTTGCGGATCTGGCGCGCGTGCATGCCGAATTTCCGGCGGAAGATGGTGCTTGCCGCCTGCTCCTGCGGCTGCTCGACGGGCAGCGGGTGGAGAGCGTGCTGCTGCCCGGAGAGGGTGTCTGTGTTTCCACCCAGGCCGGCTGCGCCGTCGGATGCGCGTTTTGCGCGACTGGCCGGCATGGCCTTGCGCGCCAGCTCCTCGACAGTGAAATCCTGGCGCAGGTCGCGCTGGCCCGCGCGCGCCGGAGCGTGAAGCGCGTCGTCTTCATGGGCATGGGCGAGCCGGCGCACAACCTCGACAATGTGTTTTCCGCAATCCGCCTGCTTGGCCTTCAGGGCGGCTTCGGGCACAAGCGGATGGTCGTCTCCAGCGTTGGCGGTCCACGTCTCTTCGAACGCCTGGCTGCGGAAATCGTGCATCCGGCGCTGGCCCTCTCCTTGCACAGCGCCGATCCGGATCGCCGCGCCGCCCTGCTCCCCAACGCGCCTCCCATGACACCGGAAGCGCTGGTTGCGGCGGGCGAGGCGTATGCCCACCTGTGTGGTCATCCCATCCAGTATCAGTGGACGGTCCTGGCGGGCATCAATGACGGCGACGATGAAGTGGCGGGCATCATCCGCCTGCTGCGGGGCAAACACGCCATGATGAACCTGATTGCCTATAACCCGCCAGCGGCGCGGGATTCGGATTGCGCTCCCTGCGGAGAGGACCGCATCGTCGAAATGACACGCCGCCTGAACCGGGCGGGTATCCTGACCCGCATCCGCCGTTCCGCCGGACGGATGGCCGATGGGGGATGCGGACAATTATGGGCGCGCACGACCTGACAGTACCCGCCTCGAAACCCGGGACGCCGCCTTCCTTTCGGTGGAGGCTCTCCGCGCCAATGCCAACAAATCAAACAGTCATGCCGGAGGAATCGATATCCGGATCATCCCTGTCCGTTTCGGTTTCACATCGCCTGCCGGGCGATACCTCCCGGATTACCCGGGAAAACGCGTCAACGTCCTCGAAATTGCGATAGACGGAAGCAAAGCGGATATAGGCAACCTTGTCCAGGCGTTTCAATTCCGTCATCACCAGCTCTCCCAACAACTGCGAAGCCACCTCTCGCTCACCGGACGCCAGGAGACGTTCTTCGATGCCGGTGATGGCATGATCCACGGCTTCTCCCGTCACCGGACGCTTGCGCAGGGCCAGCTCCAGGCTGGAGAGCAGTTTCTCTCGCAGATACGGCATGCGTGCGCCGTTTTTCTTGACCACCAGTGGCAATTGCACGTCCGCGCGCTCATAGGTGGTAAATCGTTTGTCACACACGGTACAACGTCGCCGCCGTCGCACCACATCGCCCTCGTCGTTGATGCGGGTATCGATTACGGCGGTATCCAGGACGCCACAGAACGGACATTTCATGGTCCGGAGCCGGCGATGCGCCTACGCGCCATAGACCGGGAATTTTCCACACAGCGCCACGACTTCCTTCCGTACCCGCGCGCACACGGCGGCATCCTCCGGCGCATCTAGAACATCAGCGATCAGGTGCGCCACTGTTTCCACCTCCAGTTCCTTGAAGCCGCGCGTGGTCATTGCCGGCGTTCCGATGCGAATGCCAGACGTCACGAAAGGCTTTTCCGGGTCCTTGGGAATGGCGTTCTTGTTGACCGTGATGTGGGCGCGCCCCAAGGCCGCTTCGGCGTCCTTGCCGGTAATTT
>JAISME010000017.1 GCA_031276915.1 Zoogloeaceae bacterium | reverse complement strand
ACCTGCATCTGCATGGGCGCGTCGATGGGCATGGCGCTGGGGCTGGACAAGGGGCGCGGCCCGGACGACGAAAAGAAAAAAATCATCGCCGTGATCGGCGACTCCACTTTCATGCACATGGGCATGCAGGGTCTGCTCGACATCGCCTACAACCGCGGCAACGTCACCGTCGTGCTGCTCGACAACCGCACCGTCGGCATGACCGGCGGACAGGACAATCCCGCCAGCGGCCGCGACATCCACGGCGACGAAGCGCCGCGCGTCGACTTCGCCAGACTCGTCGAGGCGCTGGGCATCGCCCCCGAACACATCCGCGTCGTCGATCCCTACCTGTTGCCGCCGCTGTTCAAGATACTGCGCGAAGAAACCAGATACGACGGCCCTTCCGTCATCATCACCAACCGCCCCTGCGTACTGATCGGCGAATACGAAAAACAGCCTTCTTTCGAGGTCAACGACGCCGCCTGCACCGGCTGCGGCAACTGCGTCGAAATCGGCTGTCCGGCGATCCACGTCACTCGCCGCGAAAAGGCAATCAAACCCTCCGGCAAGGAAGTGGAACTCGCCTTCGTCAACATCGAAACCGCCGCCTGCACCGGCTGCGGATTGTGCCTGCAACCCTGCGCGCCGGGGGCGATTCGGGAGGTACGGTCGATTGCGGTAAAATGAAATATGTACAATACATGGCATTTTGTCTGTCCACAAACCGTTCTGATGAGCAATTCAGGGTATTTGTATGCCATAATGATCCGAGAGCTTCAACAGGGGACTGGTAAGCAATGGCTCGCTATAGGATGAGATGGAAGGTATCCACGGCCAGTGATTGAATTCCCACCAAGCACAGGAGTGAAGTACATGGGTCATACCCTTCACTGTCTGGCACACACCATGCCGAAGACACGGCTTGCGCCAGGAAGGAAGAGACGGATACGACGGTTCGAAAGGAGGGTGTCAAGGAATACACGCCGGGGTTCATCCATATCGACATGAAGTATCTGCTCAGGATGCTGAATGAAACATCCCGACGTTATCCCTTCGTCGCTATTGACCGGGCTAGTCGTTGGGTTTTCCTGTGCATCTGCGACAACCAGAATGAAACAAGCTGTCTGGACTTCCCGAAGCGTCTGAAAACGCCCTGTCCCATCCACATCCGCACGCTCCTGCAGGATAATGAAATGTAATTGGCGCAATGCAGATAGCGGCGATACCGTTCTTTTTGCCCCTTGATATCCGAATCAACCCTTTTCAGGCAATCCCGCATCCCTGTGAAAGACCGATGAAATTTTTCATCGCCCACCACGCGAATGGCTTTTTGCGCACGCGATAGCGTGTGTTTCGGATTTGGTCTACCAATTGGAAGGGCATGACGATTTTGTCCGTAGAGTGTTGCGTACAGTTTGTTCCTGTAAGAACCTGTTCAAAGTCTTTTAAACAGAAAGAAGTACCAAGAAAGCCAAATGAATAAACTGCAAGCTCGTGTCAAGCAGACGCTCGCAGTTCTTCCAAAGTCTTCTGTTCTTCTCCAGCCAGGCAAAGGAGCGCTCGACGACCCAACACTTTGGCATCACCTTGAAGGTGTGCAATTCGCTGCGTTTGGCAATCTGCACTGTCACATGCTCCCCCAGAATGTCCCTGACGCCCTGCGCGAAGGGCTGTCCGACATAGCCGCTATCGCACAACAAACTTTCCACGCGCTTCCAATACCGGCTTGCAGCGATTGAGCGCCTGCAATGCCCCCTTGCGATCCGTGATCTCGGTCGTAGTGACCATCACAGCATGCGGCAAGCCCTGCGTGTCCACCGCGATATGCCGCTTGATGCCCGAAACTTTCTTGCCTGCATCATAACCCTTGTGCGCTGCCGTGTCCGTGTTTTTCACGCTCTGTGCGTCTACGATCAAGAAGCTCGTCTTTGCGCTGTGCCCCTTTGGAAAGTCGCTGGGGAGCGCCCGCTATTGGCAGCCTGTACGCAGCAGGTACAACACGCCGCAGAAGGCGTCATACAGGTCAATTTTCCGCGGTGCTGTCTTCTTGCGCGCGCTCTCCAATAGCGGACGAATCCGCTCAAACTGCTCACGACTGATGTCGCTCGGGTAGGAATGTCTCATCCGCAGAGCTTTTACCATATTCAGGAGACTTTGAACGGGTTCTAAGCAGCCTATAAAACGCCGCATCGTCCTGTGGGACGAAATCTTGCGATGAGGCTGTCTCACCGGTGAATGTCTCTTCAAGAATATGACTGGTGATTTCACACGATTGTCCCGGCTCACAGGAGGAATGTTTGCAACCTTTCGAGGGAACCGTTACAATCCGCCAGTTTGTCTCGCTCGGCGAAACCGGCTGACGCGGGTTTTTTGGATGGGCTTTGCGCCCATTTTTTATTTTTTGTCATGGATTTGCACGCGCTTTTGGAAACGACGCTGGATGGGCTTGGCTACATGCTGGTGGATTTGGAACTCCCCGGCAGGAGCGGCATGTTGCGTGTTTTCATCGACAAGCCGGAAAAGGCGGGGGGAGTGGACATCGATGATTGCGAGGCGGTTTCCTGGCATTTGACCCGTCTTCTGGAAGTTGAAAATGTGGATTACGGTCGTCTGGAAGTTTCATCGCCGGGGCTGGACCGACCCCTGCGAAAGGCTGCCGATTTCGAGCGTTTTCTCGGTGAGCGGGTACGGTTGCGATTGCGTCGGCCGCTTGGCGGGCAGCGCAATTTCCATGGCGACTTGGCGGGATTCGCCGGCGGCAAGGTGACTCTGCGCCTGCTGCCTGACGAAACGAACGAAATGGTCGGCGATGTGGAAGTGGATCTGGACGAAATCGAGAAGGCGCGGCTGGCGCCGGATTTCGGTCGCAAACCCGGCAAACCGCGCGGGAAACCTGGTCAAAGGAGATAAACGATGAGCCGAGAAATACTGTTGCTGGTCGATGCCCTGGCCCGTGAGAAGAACGTGGCGCGGGATGTGGTGTTTGGCGCACTGGAAATGGCCTTGGCGTCGGCCACCAAGAAGCGTATCCACGACGAGGCGGATGTCTGGGTGGTGATCGACCGCAATACCGGAGAATACGATTCCTTTCGGCGCTGGGAAGTGGTTGATGACGCCGACTATGTAAACGAGTACCTCCATGTCCCGCTCTCGGAAGCCCGGAAGGATGACGAAAACGTCGAGGTCGGCGACTTCCTGGAAGAGGCGCTGGAACCCATCGATTTCGGTCGCATCGGTGCGCAGGCCGCCAAGCAGGTGATCCTGCAACGCATTCGCGATGCCGAGCGTGAACAGATTCTCAGCGATTTCCTGGAGCGCAAGGAACACATCGTTTCCGGCGCCATCAAGCGCATGGATCGCGGCAACGCCATTGTGGAAGCGGGCAAGATCGAGGCGATGCTGCCGCGCGACCAGATGATTCCCCGCGAGAACCTGCGCGTTGGCGACCGCATCAAGGCGTATCTTCTGCGTATCGACCGCAACGCGCGCGGGCCGCAGATCATTCTTTCGCGCACCGCGCCGGAACTCATCATCCGCCTCTTCGAACTTGAAGTGCCGGAAATCGAAGAGGGGCTGATGGAATTGAAAGCCTGTTCGCGCGACCCCGGATTGCGCGCGAAAATTGCCGTCAAGTCCAACGATCCGCGCATTGATCCCATCGGCACCTGTGTCGGCATGCGCGGCACCCGCGTCACCGCCGTGCGCAACGAAATTGCCGGCGAGAGCGTCGACATCGTGCTCTGGTCGTCCGACCCGGCGCAATATGTCATCAACGCGCTTGCCCCGGCGGACGTTTCCTCGATTGTGGTCGACGAGGAAAAGCACGTGATGGATGTGGTGGTCGACGAGGAAAACCTGGCGATTGCCATCGGCAAAGGCGGCCAGAACGTTCGGTTGGCGTCGGAACTCACCGGCTGGACGATCAACCTGATGACACAGGAAGAATCCGAGAAACGCCTGGAAGCCGAATCCGCCGTGACGCGCATTCTGTTCATGGAAAAACTCGATATCGACGAGGAACTCGCCAACCTCTTGATCGAGGAAGGCTTTTCCACGCTGGAGGAAATCGCTTACGTGCCGCTGGCGGAAATGCTGGAAATCGAGGGATTGGACGAGCTGGCAGTCAACGAATTGCGCGAGCGCGCCCGCAATGTGCTCCTCACCGAAGCCATTGCCACCGAGGAACAATTGAACGATGTGGAAGAAGATTTGCTGGCGCTGGAAGGTATGGACAAGAATCTGGCGGCGCAATTGGCGGCAAGCGGCGTGAAGACGCGGGACGACCTGGCGGAGCTGGCGCTCGACGAACTGGTCGAGATTACTGGCATGGATGCGGAAAAAGCCGGCGTCATGATCCTCAAAGCCCGTGAACATTGGTTCGAATAAGGAGAAGGCGCCATGTCGACAACCCAGGTTTCCCAGTTCGCGCATGAACTGAAAATGCCCCTAGACGCGCTCCTTGAGCAATTGGCCAACGCTGGTGTGCGAAAGGGTGGTGGCGAAGATACCCTGACCGACCACGACAAGAAGAAATTGCTGGATTTCCTGCAACGCGCGCACGGCGGTGACGGCAAGACCAAGATCACTCTGACGCGCCGGCAGACTTCCGAGATCAAGGCGACGGATGCCCTTGGCCGGGCGCGGACCGTGCAGGTGGAAGTGCGGAAAAAGCGCGTGCTGGTGAAACGCGATCCCGCCGCCGAGGCAGCTGCGCAGCTTGCCGCGAAGACTGCCGCGGCGGAAACGGAGGCGCGGGCCACGCCATCCGCGCCGCTGCCAGAGGCGAAGCCAGAGCCGGAAACCGTGATCGTGGTTCCGCCCGCTGTCCAGACGACGGAACCTGCCGTGGCGGAAAGCGCGGAAGCGCCATCTGCCCCAGGGACGCCGGTCGAGGCAGCGCGTGACGTCCCGGAACGGAAACCGGAACCGGAGATCGTGCCGGAGAAACCGGTGGAACGACAGGACGCGCCAGCAGCGGGAAAATCCGCGGATGCGGGCAAGCCGGGGAAAACCGGGAGGCCGGGCAGAAGCGGCAAGGTACGGACAATCGGCAGGCAATCCTTCTTGAACGAGACCGAATTGCGCGCGCGCGCCGAGGAAGAACGACGGCACCAGGAATTGCGGGAACGGCAGGAACAGGATTTGCGGGAAAAACAGCAGCGACAGTCCGAGCTTGTGCGCCTGCGCCGCGAAGCCGAGGAGAAAAAGGCCGCCGCCGCCCGCGCGACCGAGGCTACCCGGCAGGTCGCCAAGGGCGCGGCGGCGTCCGGTGGGGAAGTGAAAGCGCCCGTTGACGGCAAGAGCGCGAGCAAGAAACCGGAAGTCAGGAAGGAAAAAGGCAAGGGTAAAAACGACAAGAGCTGGGGCGACGGCAAGAAAAAAGCCACACTCAAGACACGCGGCACGACGGGCGACAGCAACTGGAAGGAGGAGGGCAAGCACGGCAAGCGCCATGCCAAGACTTCCGGCGAAGGCAGTTTTCAGGCGCCGACCGAACCCATCGTGCGCGAAGTGCATGTGCCGGAAACCATCTCTGTTGCCGATCTGGCGCACAAGATGGCGGTCAAGGCCACCGAGGTCATCAAGATCCTGATGAAAATGGGCTCGATGGTCACCATCAACCAGGTGCTGGATCAGGAGACCGCGATGATCGTGGTGGAAGAACTCGGTCACGTGGCGGTCGCCGCCAGACTGGACGATCCGGATGCCTTCCTCGACACGCATGCCGATGCCGGGTCCCAGGATGCACCACTCCTGCCGCGCGCGCCCGTGGTGACCGTCATGGGTCACGTCGACCACGGCAAGACCTCGCTCCTGGATGCCATTCGCCGTTCCAAGATTGCCTCCGGCGAAGCGGGCGGCATTACCCAGCATATCGGCGCCTATCACGTGGAGACCGGGCATGGCATCATCACCTTCCTGGACACGCCGGGACATGAAGCCTTTACCGCCATGCGCGCCCGCGGCGCGCAGGCGACCGATCTCGTCATCCTTGTGGTAGCTGCTGACGACGGTGTCATGCCGCAGACCCGGGAAGCCATTCACCATGCCAAGGCTGCCAATGTGCCCATTGTGGTGGCGGTCAACAAGATCGACAAGCCCGAGGCCAATCCCGAGCGGGTCAAGCAGGAGCTCGTGGCCGAGGGCGTGGTGCCGGAAGAATACGGTGGTGATTCGCCTTTCATCCACGTTTCCGCCAAAAAGAATACCGGCATCGATGACCTTCTGGAAAACGTGCTGCTGCAAGCCGAAGTACTGGAATTGACCGCCCCTGTCGCGTTGCCGGCCAAGGGACTCATCATCGAAGCCCGGCTCGACAAAGGGCGCGGTCCCGTCGCCACCATGCTGGTGCAATCCGGCACGCTGAAACAGGGCGACGTATTGCTGGCCGGGCAGGTGTTCGGCAAAATCCGCGCCATGCAGGACGAGAACGGCAAGGTCATCAAGGAGGCCGGCCCTTCGATTCCCGTGGAAATCCTGGGCCTTTCCGATGTGCCCGCGGCGGGCGAGGAGGCCATTGTCCTGGGCGACGAGCGCCGGGCACGGGAAGTTGCCCTGTTTCGGCAAGGCAAGTTCCGTGACGTGAAGCTGGCCAGACAACAGGCCGCAAAACTCGAATCCATGTTCGAACAGATGGGCGAAGGCGAGGCCAAGCTGCTGCCGCTCGTCATCAAAGCTGACATGCAAGGTTCGCAGGAGGCCCTTGTGCATGCGCTCGGCAAGCTCTCTACCGAGGAAGTGCGGGTTGACGTCATCCACGCCGCCGTAGGGGGGATCAGCGAATCAGACGTAAACCTCGCCAAGGCTTCCGGTGCGGTCATTCTCGGTTTCAACACCCGTGCCGACGCTGGCGTGCGCAAGCTCGCCGAGAATCTCGACATCGAGATTCGTTACTACAACATCATTTACGATGCGGTCGACGACGTGAAAACGGCGCTTTCCGGCATGCTGGCTCCGGAAAAGCGCGAAATCGTGACCGGGCGGGCGGACATAAAGCAGGTCTTCCCGATTTCCAGGACAGTCATTGCCGGTTGCCAGGTGCAGGACGGTGTGGTGCGTCGCACATCCCGCGTGCGCCTGCTGCGCGGCAATGTCGTGGTCTGGGACGGCGAACTTTCTTCCCTGAAACATTTCAAGGAGGATGTCAGGGAAGTCAGGGCGGGAACCGAATGTGGATTGGCGCTGAAGAATCACAATGACGTTCAGGAAGGCGACCAACTGGAAGCATACGAAATCCAGGAAGTTGCGCGCACGCTCTGACATTCGGGCGCAATGGTCACGCTGGCTTCAGGATGCTGGCGGACCGCGCCTTTTTGATCCGGAGGGAGGTTCCCATGAAACATTTTGCCCGCGCAGAGCGCGTTTCCGAGCAGGTTCGCCGCGATCTGGCGGACATCATCCGTTCCGAGCTCAAGGATCCCCGCGTTGGCATGATCAGCCTCACCGCCGTGGATCTGACTCCGGACTACGCGCACGCCAAGGTATTTTTCACGACTCTGGACGTTTCCCGTCTGCCGGAAATCGAGCGTGGCCTCGCCCGCGCTGCCGGTTTTCTGCGCCGTGAACTCGGACATCGTCTCCACATCCACACTTTGCCCGAGCTCCATTTCATACACGATGATTCGCTGGAGCGGGGCGCGAATCTGTCCCGGCTGATCGATGAAGCCGCAGCGCTCTCGAAGGAATCCGGAACAGGCGCGGACTGAGGAACGCGGTTGCGCTGCCACATGTGCTGGACATGATGCGCGGGCAAGGCAGTGTGGAGCCTGTTTCCCGGGTTATCAAGCACCGGTTCGGTGGCGCGAGGGCGGGTACAAGGAAACCGTAGGGAACGCGGCGCAAGTGTTCTCATTGTTCAGACTGGCCAATCTTTGCCCGGTGAGAATCTTGTACAAAATCCGTGTGATTGATTGCCCTGCCTTTTGTGGTGGCGGGTCGAGAAGGGGCGACATGGTAGAATGGCCGGATTTCCTCATTTCGGGCAAGAGACACGGATAGATGTTGCGACAAAGAACGCTCAAATCCCTGGTGCGTGCCGCGGGTGTGGGTTTGCATGGCGGACTCAAGGTGCATGTCGCCGTACGTCCGGCGCCGCCGGATACCGGCATCGTGTTTCGCCGGGTCGATCTGGGCGTTCCCGTGGAGATTCCGGCGTCTGCCCTCCTGGTAGGCGATACCCGCATGTGTTCCTGCCTGGAAAAGGGTGGCGTGAAGGTCAGTACTGTCGAGCATCTGATGTCGGCCTTCGCCGGTCTGGGGATCGACAATGCCCACATCGATCTTGATGCTCCGGAAGTGCCGATCCTGGACGGTTCGTCCGCGCCTTTCGTTTTCCTGATCCAGTCGGCGGGGATCGTGACGCAGAATGCGCCGAAGCGTTTCCTCCGTGTGAAAAGAAGCATGGAGGTCGTGGACGGGGACAAATGGGCGCGTTTCGATCCCTATGACGGCTATCGTCTTGATTTTTCCATCGCCTTCCATCATCCGGCCATCGACAAATCCGCCCAGCGTGCCGTGTTCGATTTTGCCGGGGATACCTATCTTCAGACCATTGCGCGTGCCCGTACCTTCGGTTTCATGCAGGAAGTGGAATGGTTGCGCGAAAATGGCCTGGCCCAGGGAGGCGGCCTTGAGAACGCCATTGTTCTCGACGAATTCCGCGTCCTGAACGAGGACGGTCTGCGCTACGCGGACGAATTCGTCCGGCACAAGATCCTGGACGCCATCGGCGATCTTTACCTCATCGGACATCCGCTCCTTGCCGCCTTCACTGCGCATAAATCCGGTCACGCCCTCAATAACGCGCTGGTACGCACCCTTCTTGCGACGGAAGACGCTTGGGAAATCGTAACCTTCGAGGAAACGGCAACCGCGCCTGTGCCAAAATGGCTGGAACAAATCGCGTAGTTTTTGTGTCAATGTCCCGGGAAAACGGCGACATCCGCGCTGCCTGTCGTCAAGGATGCGGTAAGAGCCTGTTTAAAATTTTTCAATAAGAGCGCGAGAAAGGCGAAGAGGAAGAACTGCAGGCTGGAGTGGAGTTTTCGTTCGCGGTTTTTCCAGAGACACCTGACTTGCCCAGCCAGGCGAACGCGCGTTCCACAATCCATTGCCTGGGTAGTACGGTGGAGGCGTGTCGTTCGCCGCGCTTGACGACTTCCACGGTTGCTCCCGGTTTCTCCTTGAGGGGCCGCCGTTCGTTTCCGTCCACTTTCCAGCAGCGGGTGTATGCCTCCAAATTGTTCCCGACTCACATCGCTTGGGTATCGCTTTCTCATTCCGACTCCGTCTACAGTGCGCCGGGCGTGCAGGGCGACAAGATCAGCGCCGGGGCGCGCCGCACTTTCGGGGCGTCGTTCATTGCGCGCTTCTGATTCCAGCATTGGCGCTGGCGCGTGGAGTGGTTTCGCTAGGTTCGCAATGATGAGAAATGGGGTTGGATTGCTTCGCGTGCTCCACCTGCAATGGCAATCGATTTTCGGCGTTCTCGGCTCGAATGCCGACACAATCCGAATCCGGAATGTTCTCCGTCATTCCCTGGGACGAAATCCCGCGGTGATCTTCCCACCTCGTCAGTGCGAGGAGCGAAGCGATATGGCAATTCAGGCGGCAGCCCGGTCTTCTGGAATGGCAAGGCAAACCTGGAAAGCTGTCTGGATTGTCACGGGCCTGCGGCCCCCGCAATGGCGCAGGTTGGGGGGCATTCCTGTGGGCGTTTGTCCCGTTTTTGCAATCTTGTTTCTATGGAAGGTGCTGGAATGTCTTGATGGCCGAAACAAGCAGGATCACGCCGAGCAGGGCAAGCAACAGGCGCGTGGGGACCTGACCCCATAGGCACTAACCTACAATTACACAACGCAATTGTAGGTTAGTGCCTATGGGGAAGCACCCCTTTGTGTCGGGTGGCGGCAAAAGGTGAGAAGACCGGGAGACTGGAGTTTGTACTGTTCCCGCACTATTTTGGGAGATTGTTGCTGTGCGGTTTTGTTCTCCCGAGGGCGCGCGAGGTGACATTTTTTGGTTCATTGGTGACGAATATTGTCACTTTCCGTGTTGTTAGGGTGGGGGTAGGAGACTGGATAAGGAAGGGTAATCAAGGGGTTAAGGGATTTTGGGTTTTCTGGCACATGTCTTGCGTGTATATTGCCATGATGAAGTGTGACAGGACAGGGCAGGGGCCGGAAGTGAAAAGAGGCGTTGAGGTTTATCGTGGTGAGCCGTTTCATTGCCAAGCCGAAGGCTTGGCAATGAAACGCTCACGGCTCAACGGCTCAACGGCTCAACGGCTCAACGGCTCAACACACAACACACAACACACAACACACAACACACAACACACAACACACAACACACAACACACAACACACAACACACAACACACAACACACAACACACAACACACAACACACAACACACAACTGAAAGTCTTCTCCGTTATCTACAGATAACGGAGAAGACTTTCCGGCGTTTGGAAAACGCCGGATTCCTTTCCTCTCGCTTTTCCTCCCCTTTCCGTTTTCCTGGTTCTTCCGCTTTTTCCCGTTTTGTTGTCGCGGGCGTGTTTCCCCTCGTTCTTGCGATCACGCCCCAACGCGTCATTGCGAGGACCACAGGCCCGGTCCTGCGGACGGCAACCCTGCGGACGGCAACCCCGCAGACGGTAATTTTTCCCGCAACTCTCCAAACTTTCGTCATTGCGAGGGCCGCAGGACCGTGGCAATCCACGCGCCGGTTCCGCAGGGACGCCGCTTCTGTCTTGCGCGACGCCCTTGCTCACCGAGCGAGGAAGGGGAAAGCGGACATCCCAATCGCGGCAAGGGTATATGGATTGCCACGGGGCTACGCCCCTCGCAATGACGGGGGTTTGGAGGGTTGGGACATTTCTGCGGGTGGTCGTTTCGCTGTTGCGGGCCTCCGTCCCAAAGTAGCGGGAGCATCCTGCTCCCGACCACACCAAGGGGGAGCAGGATGCTCCCCCCACTTTATCGTCATTGCGAGGACCACAGGCCCGGTCCTGCGGACGGCAACCCTGCAGACGGCAACCCCGCAGACGGTAATTTTTCCCGCAACTCTCCAAACTTTCGTCATTGCGAGGGCCGCAGGACCGTGGCAATCCAGACGGCCTTGTAGCCTGTTCCAGCGTTTCGGAAAACCCAACCACCGCGTGGATTGCCACGTCGCTTCGCTCCTCGCAATGACGGGAATTAGGGGGCGCTTCGTTTTCCCCCCGGGTTTTCCGGGTTTCCTTTCCCTTCCGGTTTCCTTGCTTTTCCTTGTTTCACCACCCCGGTCACGGGCGCGTGTCCTGGCATGCGTCCGCGGCCTTTTTTGTTCTTCCCTTTTTTTCTTTCCAAAGGAGCATCATCATGAAACACCTTGTACACACCCTTCAACGCGGCTTCACGCTCATCGAACTGATGATCGTCGTCGCCATCATCGGCATCCTCGCCGCCATCGCGCTGCCCGCCTATCAGCAGTACACCATCCGCGCCTACATCGCTGAAGGGCTGCAACTCTCGGGCGGCGCAAAAGCGGCTTTTGTTGACTACTGGACCAACAATGGCAAGATCGCCGAAGTAGATTATCCCGGCACCGGGAAACCGCCCCCAAAAAGCTACAGCTACGAATTCAAGCCAACGCACAATGTAAAGGCGATCAGGATCGTCGGAGCGGATTATGATGACGGCTCTGCCATCCGCATCTATTACGGTGGCAGGAACAAAACGCTGGACAAGCTGGATCTTGCGCTTGGGCTGTACGCAGGGTATGGCAAGATCCAGAGTGACGGTACTCCCGAAGTAATGCTGGCTAATGGTGGCGTGAACAAGCCTGGTATCGGTGGCTCCATCGTCTGGGGTTGCAGACCGTACAACCACGGCACCACTCCTCAATCTTTCGGCAAAATAAGCAAATATTTGCCCAGCAGATGCCGCTACAAACACCCTAACATGGCAAACTGAGGATCAAGTCCGATACGGCATGCGACAGGCACGCAACCCGCAGGCAGCCCGGAATCCACCGCCTCGCAAGAAGCGTGTTCCGGGCGTTCCAGCGACGCAATGCCGCGAACCGCCGACAAACAAAATCCCTCCGGCGACGAATTCCGAGGGGATTTTTTTGTCCCTCATCGTGAAACGCACTCCAGTCTGGAATCCAGATCGTGGATCAGGGGTTCCCCAAAAACAAGGGAACATGTCCCGCTGCCGTCTGTCCCGGATATTGCCCCGCGAGATGATGAAGATACCGGCATTGGCGTCGGGGAAAAGCGTGGCCTGTTGTTTTCCGCCCAAACTTGTAAAATGAGAACAGTGCGCTACCATAAAATAAACAACCACTGGAGGAGGCATCATGGACGCCATGTCTTTTCAACCGCAAGCAGCCTATGGCTTGCAGCTCCCGATGGGCGCCAGCGCGGCGCCGGGGATGCACGGGACGGAAGCGGGCACGCGCGGTCCCGTCGAAAACAACGCTGCGCGGCCACCTTCCAGCGCTTATGTGAACATCAGCCAGGAAGGCCAGGCCCGGCTTGTCGCGGAGCGGGGCATTCAAGGCGCTGCCGGAATCGGCGCATCCGCCGCGGTTCGGGATGAACCGGTTTTACCGCGCCAGGACGCCGCGCCGGAACCTGTCGCGCGAGCCGCCGGCCCCAACGCGTCGCTGGCGGCAATCGTGGCTCCCGCCCCTCCGGCGCGGGAAGAAGAAACATCTGCCGCCTCGGTCGATCCCGATGTGCGGGAAGCGCGGCGGCAATACGCGCGCCAGGATGTCGCGGAGTCTCTCCAGGATCGCGGTCCCGCGCTGGCCCAATCCGGGTTGACGGATAACAGGGAGGTCCTGTCAGCCTGACGGCGTGTTTTTCACGCGCTGACGCCGCCGTCGACCGTCAAGGTCGGGCGGCGTTTTCGTTGTGGAACGCACTCCGGTTCGCAACCCCGCCGAAGGAATGGGCGCGGAATCCCGATGCTGGTCCTGTCTCTGCACGGGATTCTCCCAGAAACACGCCATTCGGGCCGAAACTGCGTTCGATCATGCTGAAGTGTCCATCCGGATGCTGGCGCATCAGGGTCGAAGCGCGCGTGCCATAGGTGGGTGAAACGATGAAAATGGCGGAGAGCATCCGTTCAATCTCCAGCGGGACGCCAGTATGGGGCAGGTCATGGTCGGGGGCGAGGCCGCGATCGGACAGGATGCGGAAAAAGACTTCCGGCGCGGGCAGGGCATCCAGCGGATCAAGCGCGGCGGCGAAAACCCGCCTGGATTTCAGGAGTTTGGGCCATGGGGTATCAAGGCGATGATTGGAAAGACCGTAGATGCCGGGTGAAAGAGATCGGGGGCGCACGCCATTCCGGTTGGAACAATAGAGAACTTCCTGGCGACTGCCCAGAAGCAGATTGAAGCCAGCATAGGAATTCATTTCTATTTTTTCAATAAATTCATGCGGTTCCAGGTGATTGTTAAAGTATCTTGTCAATATTTCGCCACGAGATTCCTGTCCAGGAAGCGCGTCACCCTGGCGTACATTGGTGATGGCGGCAAAGCGTCCGTCGGCGTGGGCGGCAAGCCAGCCGCCGCCCGCTTCGAGATCACGGCCACCGATGATCTCCGGAGCGTCGCGCCATGGCGCGAGGGGGAGGGCAGGGCGCCGGTACAATTCATCCCGGTTGGCCACGAGGAAAAGCGGACAGGCTTCGTGAGTCCGCCAGGCGAGAAGAACGAGACACATGAAGCGTCAGGTTTCGGCAGGATGGACCGGTTGGGTTTCCAGGCGCGGGCCATCGATACCGCCCTGGCGCGTGTCGGTCGCGGCGGTTTCCAGGAGCACGGCAAGCGCCGCGTGACCACCGCCGGGCGACGGCGCGGCAGTGACGACCTTTCCCGCGACCGGATCGGGCTGATTCGCGCAGGCGGGCGAGAACAGGTTCTCCCCCGCCGCCAGAGGCTGCCCGCTTTCGAGGCGATACAGGCGGCGTTTGACCTTGCCCAGATGTTGCGCGCGGGCAATCACTTCCTGGCCGACATAGCAGCCCTTCTTGAAACTGACGCCCGGTTTTTCGAAATCCGCCATTTGCGGCACGAATGCTTCGCTGGTTGCCGCCGTTATCCAGGGCAGGCCGGCGCGAATATCCTGCCATTGCCAGATCTCCTGCCCGGTTGGAACGCGCGGGGTAGTTGTATCGGGATCAATGAGGCGGTTCCATGTTTCCGCCAGCCGTTGCGGCGGCATGGTCAGGATCAGGCGCGTATCGGGCAGGCGAATCGCGTGGATTCCATCATGCGCGCCGGTAGTCAGCGCCATCGTGGGCACATCCATGCCGGGAAAGGGCAAGGGGGTTTCCGCGCCGGACAACCCCAGAAGCGCGCGCGAGGTTTCCGACACCTGGACTTTCGCGCGCAAAATGAACATCCGCAGGCGTCCGGGCATGAATGCCGCCAGATCCTTCGCCAGGATCAGGTGATAGACATTTTCCCGGACGGGATAGAGTACGAAGTTCGCCAGCATGCGCCCCTTGACGGAGCACCAGGCGGAAAATCGCGCCACGCCGGGCGCAAGCGTCCGGATGTCCTGCGTGAATTGTCCTTGCATGAATGTTTCGGCGTCGGCGCCGCTGATCTCGAGCACGGCCAGATGTGAAAGCGGCGTCACCATGGGCAAATTACCGGTCACGGCACGCAATTCCCGTTCGGAAACGCCGGGGTTCGGGAGCGAAACGGGGAAATTGCCGGAATCAGAAGCGGAAGCGCACATGTCGATTGAAGGAATGATGGACAGGATGAAGCGGCGTTCATTGTGACAGTGTTAAAACCCGGGAACAAGCGGCAAGCCCGCGACTTCAGGCAAGAATCAATTGCCTGGGCGCGCCACGGTTCGTGGTCTGCCGGATTTCCGCCAACAAACGCGCGACCGGCGCGGGAATTCCCGCTTTTCGCGCGGCCTTGAATGTCATGCATTCCAGCCGCGATTCCGTTGCGGAGGCCGGCATTCGCGCGACCTGGCAGAGCAGGGGGCGGATTGCCAGACGGAAGTGGGTGAAAACGTGTTCCCTGGGGGGAAGCGGTTGCGGGACGCACGCCTCCAGTCCCAGACGGGAGAGCCATTCCCGTCCTTCGGGCAGCGTGCGCAAACCGCCCCAGACGCCGGCGGGCGGGCGGCGTTCCAGCAGAATGTTTTCACCATCCGTAATGAGCAGGAAAATGGCTTCGCGGCAAGGTTTTACACGCGCTGTCCTGCGCGTGGGCAGGTTTTCCGCGCGTCCTTGTTTACGCGCCAGACAGCTTGTGGACAGTGGGCAGGACATGCAGCGCGGTTTGCGCAGACACAGCGTCGCGCCCAGATCCATCAGGCCCTGCGTGTAGCGGGCCATCCCGGCGGCGGCAGGGAGCAGGGATTCCGCCAGCGTCCAGAGCGACTTCTCCACCGCTCCGGCAGGCACGCCCTCAATGGCGAAATGGCGGCACAGAATCCGCTTGACGTTGCCGTCCAGGATGGGAACGCGCTCGCTGTACGCGAAAGCGGCAATGGCCGCGGCGGTGGAGCGCCCGATGCCGGGAAGTTCGGCAAGCGTCGCCGCTGTTTTCGGGAATCGTCCGCCATGCGCGTCAACAACCTGCCGGGCGCAGGCATGCAGGTTGCGGGCGCGCGCGTAATACCCCAGGCCCGCCCACAGGGCGAGCACATCGTCCAGTGGCGCGGCGGCAAGGGTGGCGACATCGGGAAAGCGCGCCAGGAAGCGCGGAAAATATTCTCGCACGACACGTACTTGCGTCTGTTGCAGCATGATCTCGGAAAGCCAGATGGGATAAGGGTCGCGCGTTCCCTGCCAGGGCAGGTCATGCCGTCCATCACGGTGCTGCCAGAGGATGACGCGCCGGGCAAAGGCGGCTGATTCCGTTCGTGGTTCTGTGTACGGCAATTTCCTGTGTCCTCCGCCGGGTTTTGCGGGCATCCATGTTCACGGCTGGCGATTATCCCGCAAACGTGGTTGTTCCGCGTTCTTGTTCCGGAAGGAAGAATTTGGAAGGATTCTGCGGTGTTCCGGTTTCGCGTATAGTACAAAGCTACAAAAGGTCGTTACGGCAGAAAGGAGCCATGGATGAAGATCATCAAGTTGTGGGACATTCCCACGCGCCTGTTCCACTGGTTGCTGGTGGTGGCGATCGTCGCCCTGTTCATCACGGGCATCCTGGGCGGGAACGCCATTGTCTGGCATGGGCGGCTTGGCATTCTCGTCGTGGGATTGGTGACATTTCGCGTCGTATGGGGATTCGTGGGATCGACCTATGCCCGTTTCAGGCAGTTCGTGCCGGGGCCAGCGAGCATCGCTGCCTATCTCAAGGGATCCTGGCACGGTCCGGGACACAATCCGCTGGGCGCGTTTTCCGTGCTGGCGCTCCTTGCGCTGGTGACGTTCCAGGCAATCAGCGGACTCTTCACGAACGACGAAATCTCGTTTTCCGGGCCGCTGTATCGACTGGTCGATCCGGAGCTTTCCCTGACACTGACGAGCTACCACCGCGTGCTTGCCTATGTGCTCCTGGCCTTTGTCGGCTTGCATGTCGCGTCGATCGTTTTTTACGCAATCGTCAAGAAGGACTTCCTGCTGATTCCCATGATTACCGGCATGAAACAGGTGGAAGCAGGGGAGTCGTACCGGGGCGGCGGCATTGCACCGTTCTTGCTGGCGTTGGCCATTGCCGCTGGCGCGATCTACGCCGCAAGTGGTCTGTGGGCACCGGAACCGCCAGCGCCGTCCGCCGCTGAACCTGTGCCGGCATTTGATTTCTAGGATTTGCCATCGTCCGCGCGGTCTTGTCCGGTTGTTCCGGTCTCCCAAAGGGCAAGCAGACGGGTGAGCAGGGCGGACAGGGAGGCGCGTTCCGTTGCGTCCAGCGCGGCAAAGAGGCGGGTTGCGGTTTCCTGGCGGCGCTGGCGATGCTCCTCCAGCGTGGCGCGACCGGATTCCGTCAGGAAAAGGCGGTAGTTGCGCCTGTCCCTTTCGTCCCGCTGCCGGAGGATCAGCCGGTTGCTCTCCAGCTTGAACAGGAGTTCGCTCAGGGTGGCGGAACGGACATGGAGCATGTCCAGCAATTCGCGCTGGCTCAGGCCCTCTTGCTCGCTGAGAATGAAAAGGATGCGCCCCTGCGCGTGGCGCGCCTGGCCGTCCGCGAGGAGCTGATGGCGGACATGTCCATCCCGGGTTTCTCCATGACGATCACGCGCGTGTTTGCGCGCGGAATCGCCGTGATGATGACCGCGCGTCATCCACTTGCTGGCGCGGTGGAAAAGCCAAAGCAATTGTTCGTCGCTGACGGGTTCAGACATGGCGCGTTCCTCCCTGTGGAGTTCGCAAAAATTGCACGAATGCCGTGCCATGCTTGCAGCGGGGCGCGGCAAGCGCGCATCGTTTGTCGCACAGCGGACATTGCGCCGGAATGGCGCAGGCAACAGGCGCGGGCATGACATTTCCGACATAATTTTCGGCGCGAGCGGGCGACGTGAAACCTTTATCCAGACGTCTGCCATGCCTGTGCCGATGAATATGGGATCGCAGGCGCGACCAGAAATGGAAAAACATGATGAACTCCTTGACAAGAGGAAAATGGGAAAATAGAAAAGGTACCTTTTCAATCAGTATGGGCGACAAGGAATGCCCTGTCAAGGAAAAATAAAGGCACCTTGCTTTTCCTGCTGCAGGCCATCGAAGGGGAGGCGGCCAGGTTGCCGGAGAAACTGGCAAAGGGCGTGTTGGTGAATAGCTTGCGCACGCAGGCGTTTTCAGACTGGTACGCCGCGCCGGGCGGTGAAGGCCATCTTGAGGAAGGAACGCGCCATCGGCAACATCTGCCGCAACGCATCCAGCGCTGGAAACGCGAGCCGATCCAGATCACATCGTTCATCGTTTCCCTGTCCAGTTCGGGGCGGTTCATGAAACGTCACGCGGCAGCTATTTCCTGGCGACCCCCCGCAAAAAAATATCGACAGCGGTCTGGATGTGAGTTTCGATTTCCTCTGCGCTCAAGGGCGGGCGCAGCAGCAGGGCGCGTTCCATGAACAGGTTGCCGCGCGTCATGCCGATGAAGCAGCCTGCGGCGATCTGGCAATCCGGGACGTCGATTTCGCCGTGTTCGCGGGCTTCTTCCAGGATTTGCGCCAGCAGCAATGCGCCCTTGCCCGGCCCGCGGGCAAAAAAATCCGCCGCCCGCTCGCGGGAAGCAAAGCAGTCTTGCAGGACAATCCGCGCCAGGGTCACGCCCCGCGCCAACATCAGGACGGAAACCAGATTGCGCGCAAAATGCAGAAGCGTGACGCGCAAATCGCCATGACGGCGAATGTCGTCGGCCAGCGAGGTGAGGATTTCCGCCGACGCTTCCTCGATCAGCGCGTTCAAAAGCCCCGCCTTGCCGCCAAATTCGGTGTAGATGCTGCGGCGCGATCCGCCCGCCCGATGATGGCGTCCAGATGCCCGACAACCTGGGCGAATTCCTTGCTGGTGGTGTTGGCAAAGCGGGAAACGTCGCCGCCCAGTTCCTTTATGGCGTCGCGGGCGGTAGGGTTGTTCTCAGTTTCTGGCGTGTGGCCGGGGCGCGAGGGCGGTGCTCATTCAACTGATCGCCGACGAATACGGCAGCATGTCAGCGTTCCGGGCGGCAGTGGCAAAAGCCCGCGCCAAAGACGAGAATTGTCAGAAAATCATGCGGGTACCGTTGGTGGATATTTTACGGGAAAACAACAGACAAGACTTCGATGAAGAATGCGTAAAAAATCGCGCATGGAGGAGGCGTTTCATGAAAAATAAAGCGAGCGGCATCATCAAAAAAACGCGGCAGGGTTGCTCGAATGACCGCCACCTCCCGCCGCGATTTTTTAAAGAGCCTCTCCGCGCTCTCGGCCTCCCTGCGCCAGCAGATCGAGGCCGAAGTCACCGGCCTTGACGGCGCGATAGCCGCTATCCGCGTCCGGCGCGAGCAGGACGCCATCGCCGCGCCACGGAGCGAGGCGAAATCCACATTGGTCTCGCAACTCTTCGTGCTCTGGCGCCTCCTGACCGGGCGGAAGAAGTATCCCGTTATCGTCATGGAT
>JAISME010000132.1 GCA_031276915.1 Zoogloeaceae bacterium | reverse complement strand
GGAAATGTCATGCATTCATCAGCCATTCCCTGAAGCCTGTTCCCAGGAATCATCCGGAAATCTTTCGCATCACGATCGGAAACGCGCAGTGTGCGCAATCCTGTTCGGCTTCGACTTTCTTCATGACCTTCCTTTTTTCAGCAGGCGGCGAATTTCAGAATCGCGTTCCGCCTCGCTTCTGGGAAGACGGCGATAGCTGGTAATCCACAGGGCTTCCCCGGTTTTTGTCGCCTTGACCACCAGCACATAGCCACCGCGTGCTTCGCTTTCTTCTTCCCGCACATAAATCATGCTGGTGTGATCTTGAGCTTTATAGGTATACCGATCGATGCAAGCCTGTCACGCCAACAAATGCCCGACCGGTGTGGCGACGCGGGACGAGATGCGGCAAAAGGCGCTGATTGTCGTAGACAAGGCCGAACGGGTTTTCCGTTTTCACCATAGCGCCTGTCGAGCCTTGCCGGGATGATCGTGGCAGGGTGTCTGGAGTATCCCTCCGGCATTCTTCCCGAGCATCTGGTGGTGTGCGGCAGCGAACTGGAGGTGCGGACCTAAGCGCAGCGCCACGAATTTCTGGCGCCTGGGGAACTGCTTGCCGGCACGGACGCGCATTCCAACTGGAAGACCCGGGAGAGGGCCGACGCCCGGTTTTTGAGCAAGACGCCGAAGCGCGGGATCTCTGGTTTCACAATCCGGGCAGAGCGTTACCCAGCAACGCGTAGCCGCCCAACAGCGCGAAAATCACCGCCGCGACGCCGTGCAGAAGGCGCGCGGGCAGGCGCGCCGCCATTTTGTCGCCAAGCAGCACGGCGGGTATGTTGGCGAGCATCATGCCAACCGTCGTCCCTGTCACGATCGCGGCCAGATTGTCGAAGCGCGCCGCCAGCGCCACGGTCGCCACCTGGGTTTTGTCGCCCATTTCCGCCAGGAAAAAAATTGCCACTGTCGTGCCGAAGACACCGAAACGCGCGGGCGATTTCGCCTCGTTTTCCTGGAGCTTGTCCGGCACCAGCATCCAGATCGCCATCGCGAGGAACGAAACGCCCAGTATCCAGCGCAGGATTTCCGGCCCCAGCAGCGTCGTCAGCGCGCGTCCCGCCAGCCCGGCTAGCAGGTGATTGCCCAGGGTTGCCGTGAAAATCCCCAGAATAATGGGCCAGGGCCGCTGGAAGCGCGCTGCCAGCAACAGGGAAAGCAATTGTGTCTTGTCCCCGATCTCCGCCAGCGCGACGACGCCGACGGCAATGAAGAATGATTCCATACAGGTTCCTGATCGCTCCTGTCTTCATCCGCGCTCGTGGTTCATGGTTGGGCGACGCCGCGGGGGCGGGCGAGCGGGCCGCCATTTTTCATTTCCGACCTCTCCTCATTCGTCCCGCCATATCGTCCAGACCGGCGCATGGTCCGAAGGGCGCTCGCGCTTGCGCGGGGCGCGGTCGATCCCGGCGGCGGCGCATGCCCGCGCCAGCGGTTCCGAAAGCAGAATGTGGTCGATGCGCAAGCCGTGGTTTTTCTGGAAGCCGAGCATGCGGTAATCCCACCAGGAAAAGCTTTTTTCCGGCTGCTCGAAAAGACGGAAAGCATCCTTGAATCCCAGGTCCGTCAAGGCGCGGAAAGCGGCGCGTTCCGCATCGGAGCACAGAATTTTCCCCGCCCGGTCCTCGGGATCGTGCACGTCACGGTCTTCCGGCGCGATGTTGAAATCACCACAAAGCGCCAGTCGATCGTGACGCGCGAGCTCTTCCCGCAGCCATGTGACCAATGCCGACAGCCAGTCAAGCTTGTAGCGGTACTTGTCGGAGCCGACCTCCTGGCCATTGGGGAAATAGGCGCAGATCACCCGCGTCGTGCCGATCGTACCGGCAATCAGGCGCTTTTGCGCATCCGGGAAATGCGGATTGCCGCAAGCCACATCGCGGATTTGCGAACGCGCCAGCAGCGCCACGCCGTTGTATGTCTTCTGGCCGGAACAGGCGACCTGGTAGCCGGCCGCCTCGATTTCGGCGCGTGGAAAATGGCCATCTTCCAGTTTGGTTTCCTGCAGCGCGACAATATCCACCTGCTGGCTGGCAAGCCAGTCCAGCAGGTGCGGGAGACGGATCTTCAGGCTGTTGACGTTCCAGGTCGCCAGGCGCGTCATTGAGGCGCGGTCGACGTGGAGGCTGGTGTTTTTGGCGCTGGAGTTGAATCTGGCGAGGTCGTGTCGGCAGTTGCCTTGGGATAGCCCGCCAGGTCAAGGATATTGTCGTACGCAGAGGCGTTGTAGCCTCGCACTCTCTGCGCGCCAACTTTCAGCGCGGGAACGAAGCTGTCACCGATCAGGTTCTTCAGTTCCTGTTTTTCGGCATCGGATTGCACCGTTTTTTCGGTAAACGGAACGGATCGCCTGCTGAGCAACTGACGCGCGTCGTTGCAAGCCGCGCAATCCGCGGATGTGTAGAGCGTCACGGGATATTTCTGGGATGCCACGCGCGCGGCATAGGGCAGATTCTTCTCGCTCTCCACCGGGGTGCCGCCTCCCCTGTTGATTCGGGTCAACCCCTTGACCTTGCCGGCAGGTGGAACGTCGCTATACACGGTGCGTCCGGTGGCCGGGTCCGTCCAGCGATAGGATTGCGCTGAAGCCAGCGCGCAGCAGAGTGCCAGCACGCCGGCGCAGACTACGCGAAAAAGTGTGTAAAGATGAGTCGTCATTTTGGTACCCTCCTTGAAAAATCAGCCTCGAATCATACCACTCTGGCGCAAAAGCGCCTCAGGCTGCGGCGCGCGTCCACGAAAGGCCATGAAAGACTCCAGCGCTGGACGCGCGCCGCCGACCGCGAGGATTTCGTCCAGGAAGCGACGCCCCGTCGTGGCGTCGAGCGGGTCGCCGCATTCCTCGAAAGCCGCGTAGACATCCGCCGACATGACCTCCGCCCATTTGTAGCCGTAATATCCCGCTGCGTAGCCACCCGCGAAAATGTGCGAAAAACTGTGCGGAAAACGATGCCAGTCCGGGGGAAAGAGCACGGCGACCTCCCTGCGCACATCTTGCAGCAGGCGCATGACATCGTCCCGCTCCGGATCGAAACGGCTGTGCAGCAGCATGTCGAAGAGGGCGAACTCGATTTGCCGCACGGTCATCATGCCGCTCTGGAAATTCCTTGCCGCCAGCATCCTGTCGAACAGGGCGCGCGGCAGTGGCGCACGCGTTTCCACATGCGCGCTTATTTCCGAGATGACTTCCCAGGTCCAGCAGAAATTCTCCATGAACTGCGAGGGGAGCTCCACGGCGTCCCACTCCACGCCGCCGATGCCCGCGACCCCCGCTTCTTCCACCCGGGTCAGCAGATGATGCAGCGCGTGACCGGTTTCATGGAAGAGCGTGCTGACCTCGTCGTGCGTGAAGGTGGCGGGTTTCCCCCCCACGGGGCGGGAAAAATTGCAGACGACATATGCGACTGGCGTTTGCCCCCGGCGGCGATCAATGGCGGAATCCATCCACGCGCCGCCGCGTTTCGCGGGCCGCGCGTACAGGTCCATGCAGAGCCGGCCCAGCAGTTCTCCGGCTGGCGTCTCAACACGATAAAACCGCGCGTCCTCATGCCAGACCGACGCCGTATCGGAGCGCAGCCTTGCGCCAAAAAGGCGTTCGATCACCCCGAAAAGCCCGCGCATAACCTGCGGCTCCGTGAAATAGGTGCGCACCTCCTGTTCGGAAAACGCGTGGCGCGCTTCCCGCAGTCTTTCCGACGCATAGGTCACGTCCCACGGCAACAGTTCGGAAAGTCCCAGTTCCCGTCTGGCGAAATCGCGCAGTTCCGCGAGGTCGCGTTCCGCGAATGGTTTCGCCCTGGCGGCCATGTCGCGCAGGAAGCGTAATACCGTCTGGGGAGAATCCGCCATCTTGGCGACTAGCGAGACTTCCGCGTAATTCCCGTATCCCAGGAGCGCCGCTTCTTCGGCGCGCAGGGCGAGGGTGCGTGGTATGAGGCCGCCGTTGTTCCATTCGGGCTTGCTGCCGAAATCAGGAAATTCCGAGGCGCGTGTGGCGTGGGCGCGGTACATGCGCTCCCGCAGGGCGCGGTTTCGCGCGCATTGCATCACCGGTAAATAGGAAGGCGTGTGCAGGGTGAATTTCCAGCCTTCCTTTCCGTCTTCCCGTGCGGCGGCGCGGGCGGCTTCGATACAGTCTTCCGGCAGGCCGGCAAGATCGGCGGCGTCGGTCAGGATTTCGGCATGGGCGTTGGTCGCGTCCAGCAGGTTTTCCGAAAACCGGGCGGCAAGGCTGGCGAGTTCTTCCTGAATGGCCTGGAAGCGCGGCTTTTTCTCTTCCGGCAGATCGGCCCCCGACAGCCGGAAATCACGGATTGCGTTTTCCACCACGCGCTTTCGGGCGGGCGTCAGCGCGGCAAACGCGGCGCTTTCCCGAAGCGCCCTGTATTTTCCAAAGAGTTTCAGGTTCTGGCCCAGCGCGCTGTAGAAACGGGAAATTTCCGGCAACAGGGCGTTATAGGTTTCGCGCCAGGCAGGCACATCATTGACCGCGTGCAGGTGGCTGACGATTCCCCAGCTCCAGCCCAGGGGATCCAGGCCCCGGGAGAGCGGCTCGGCAAAGTCAGTCCAGGTGGCGGGCACGCTGTCCTGGGTCAGGCATTCGATCAGGGCGCGGGATTCGGCAAGCCTTTGGGTGATCGCGGGCTTGACATGTTCGGGGAGAATGCGCTCGAAGGGCGGTACGTCCTGGGGATGTGCGCCGCCGGCGAGCAGGGGATTGACTGTCGTGTCGGGGATGGACATGGCGCGTATCCTGTCGTTGGGGAATTCATGGCAATGCAAGGTGGAGATGTCGCGCGCGGCGATCGCGCGGAATATGGCGGAAATTATGGCAGGGCCTGTCCGGTCAGGCGTTCATAGGCTTCTGTGTATTTGGCGCTGGTCTGGGCGATCACGTTGGCGGGGAGTTTCGGGCCGGGCGCCTGTTTGTTCCAGTCCAGCGTTTCCAGATAATCGCGCACGAACTGCTTGTCGAAACTCGGCGGACTGATGCCTTCGCGGTAGCTTTCAGCGGGCCAGAAGCGGGAAGAATCCGGCGTCAACGCTTCGTCGATCAGGTGGAGCGCGCCCGTTGCGTCTACCCCGAATTCAAACTTGGTGTCGGCAATCATGATGCCGCGTCCGGACGCGTGGGCGGCGGCCTCCGCATAAAGGCGCAGGGCGGCGTCGCGCGCTTCCAGGCACAAATCCGCGCCGTGCCTGCCCGTTCCCGCCAGCGCCTTCTTCATATCCGCCTCGCAATGGATTCGCGCCTGTTCCAGCGAAATATTCTCGTCGTGCGCGCCGGCTTTCGCCTTGGCGGCGGGTGTGAAAACGGGATTCGGCAGCCGGGAGGCCAGTTGCAGGCCCGGCAGCAGGGGGATGCCACACACCGCGCCGGTTCTCTGGTACTCCTTCCAGCCGGAACCGACCAGGTATCCCCGCACCACGGCCTCGATCGGCAACGGATGCAGGCGCTTCGCCACCACAGCCCGCCCCCTGACCTGTTCGACCTCGCTAGGCGCGACCACTGATTCGGGCGCGATACCCGTCAACTGGTTGGGAATGACATGGGCCAGCCTGTCGAACCAGAAATTCGCCATCCCGGTCAGCACCTGACCCTTCCGGGGAATGGGGTCGGGCAGGATGACATCAAAAGCGGAGAGCCGATCCGTGGCGACAATCAGGAGCTTTTCGGCATCGATGGCGTAGATGTCGCGCACCTTGCCGCGCGATACGAGGGGCAGGCTCCGGATGGACGATTCGAAAAGCGCTTGGCTCACGGCGGGTCAGGGGGATCGGGAAAGGGAGCGCCATTATACAGGGCGTTCGGGTTGCCGCAGGGTTTTCCGGCATGCTGTCCGGCAATCCGGGAAGTCATTGCTTCCCAGCTCCGCCGGTTCCGCCCGACACGGGGGATCAGGGCTTCACGCCATGACGACACTCGGGAGGCACGAACTGAGCATACTTCGCCACGGAATACGCATCACCCAGGGAGCATCCCCAGACGATTGCGTAAAGCATGGAATGTCCATTTTCATCCGCCGGACTGCCATCGGGATTGATCCGATTGCCCGCGGGATCAATCAGGTGACCATCGGAATCCACGATCAATGGCACTTTGGGTTGTCCATTGTGGGGGCCGCCATAGCCCGCTGTCAGTTTCAGCCCGAATTTTGGCGCGTTCTTGCCGTCTGTCTCGATCCAGATCGTGCCCTCCGTGCTCTCATGACGACCGTGGGGAGGTGCACTGGCCGGTGTCATGACCAGGGGATTGATTACGATCCTTGCGATCGCGCCCCTGGCTTCGGGCTTGAATCTGAAACGCGGATAGCTTCCGGGCGGTGGCAATCCCGTTCCGGGGTAGGCAACCGTGATGTTTTTCACGATGTCGTCGGAAATTGCGTCCGCGATGACCGTTTTGGCGATTGTTGCGAAAGTGAGTCCCTTCTCCACTTCGGCGCGAATGATGTCCTTCCTCTGTTTGATGAGTGTGGCATGTAGGCGGGGAACTGCGAAAACGACGAGGAGGGTGAAGATGGCAAGGACAACCGCCATTTCGACGAGGGTGAAACCGCGCCGGGACATGCGCGCGCAAGGGTTCATGACAATACTCCTTCGGCCGGGTTTTCCCACATTTCTTCGGGCATTCCGGGTGATGTGCCCGGATGGGCAGGGTGGTAACGAACATCTTCCATGAAGGCTCTTCCATGAAGGCGATTGGGGTCGGGTTCAGGGGAACGACGCCCTTTCCTTCAATGACGCCATTCACGATGCGGTCTTTCCCACCGTCTCCTTTCCGTCCCGGATTCGCAACCGTTGGCGGCGCCCGGACTGTTCCGGGGCGCGCAAAATTCCGCTCCGGGCACACAACCGTCGTCGGTATCCGGGAGGTGGACATTCGCGTTCCGGGGTTCGCAATCGCGCGGTTCTTCGGGAAGCGATTGATAGGACTCCCCTGTGGCGGCCATGCCGGCCGGTTCCGCGGGAAGGACTCTCTTTATTCGCGCGGGCAGCCATGTTCCCATGGAGACGATTCGGGGCGGCGCCACGGGAATCATGTTCGCATCCGCGTTCACCTGGATGCGGACACCTTGCCCCGGAGGAGAATTCTGCGCATTCCTGTGGGCGGCAAGGCGATGGAGGGGAATCGCGTAAAGGGCGACGATGGCGATGACGGTGAGGACAACCATCATTATGATGAGGGTGAAGCCGCGCCGGGAAGTGTGCGCGCGAGGTTGCATGGTGGTGCTCCTTCGATCAGGTCTTTCCGCGTCCGGTCCGGACACGCCACCCGCGAAAAATACAACGGGTATCTTGGTCAATGTACCCGAAAACGGCAGGATGGGAAACATGTGGCATTGCCTGCCCGACTTGCGCCGCCAATCCTGTGGTATCTCGTCCTGTCCGGGATGGAATGCGCCTGCGGCACTGGAAACGCCGTTTGCCGACGGGTTCAGTCGAAGGGCTTGTAGTTGATGACCAGTTCGCGCTGGAACACGGAGGGATCATCAGGCCTGGGAAGCGGAGAGGACTTCAGGATCGCCCGCTCAATGGCGGCATCCAGGGCGGCGTTGCCGCTGGAGCGTTGCAGGCGCGGCCTGCCGACAATTTCGCCGCTGGGCAGGAGATCGATACTGAATTGCGCTTCCGGATTGCCCTCGACGACGGGTGGCAAAATGATGTTGCCGTGAATCTTGCCGCGAATTTTTTCCACCCATGCCGCCTCCTGCGCGCTTTTGCGTTCCGCCGCGTTCCGGGATGCGCTTTCCTCGGCGGCGGCGTTGCGCAAGTCCGCCACGCGCGCTTCCTGCCGTTTCCGCTGGAGGTCTCTTTCCTCGGCATCCACGAGATCGTCGCGACGAAAATCGCGCGTGGGGGGGATCTCCCGTGGACGAGGGTCGGGCCGCCGGACCGGAACCTTTTCGGGCGCGCGCTGGTCGCGGGCGAGGATATCCGCGCGTTTGGGCGATCTTGCCTTTTCGGGTGCGGGGAGGGGCGCTTTCGGGGCCGGACGGGATGCGGCGGGCGATGGCGCGGACGGCCAGAGTTCCACTTCGACCGGAACATGCCGGGTTTTCCACTGCACGCCAAGGAACAACGCCATGGCCAGGGCCAGATGCACGGCCAGGGTCAGGGCCAGCGCCTTTTTCCTGCCAGGTTCCGGAAGCGGCTCGTGCGGCATGGCTGCCTTACTTGTGCTCGACTTCCAGGCCCACACGATCGAATTCCAGCGCCCTGATGTCGTTCAGCACGTTTACCACCGATTCGTAGGTGGCGGCTTTGTCGCCCGCCACCAGAATGGCGATTTCCGGATTCCTGGCCTTTTCGGCTTTCAGGTAGGCAGCCAGTTCCGCCTTGTCGACAACGCGGGAACCGTTTGTGTCTGTGATCCTGGGCGCGCCATCCGCGCGTACTTCCACGCGCACGGGGTCTTTCGGGACAACGCTGGTTTTTTCCACACTGGGAAGATCGACAGAACCGGTTTGCATCATGGGCGCGGTCACCATGAAGATGACGAGGAGCACCAGCATCACGTCGATGTAGGGAACGACGTTGATTTCGTTTTTTAGGCGGCGGGGTCGCATGGCGTCGTTATCGCAACTGGCGCTGGAGAATGTTGGAAAACTCCTCCATGAAGGATTCGTAGCGGGTCGCCAGCCGGTCGATGTCGTGTGAAAAGTGGTTGTAGGCAAGCACGGCGGGAATGGCGGCAAACAGACCGATGGCCGTGGCGACCAGGGCCTCGGCAATGCCGGGGGCGACGGAGGAAAGATTCGCCTGCCCGACATTCCCCAGCGCCCGGAAAGCGTGCATGATGCCCCAGACCGTGCCGAAAAGACCGATGTAGGGCGACACGGAACCGGCGGAAGCCAGAAAAGACAGGTGGGATTCAAGCGTGTCGAGTTCCCGCTGGTAGGTCGCGCGCATGGCGCGGCGCGCGCCGTCGATCACATCGCTGGGATCGAGCGTGGGTTCCGTCTCCGGGTCCGCGGGGTTTCCCCGCCTGGGTTCCCGGGCGGGAGCGCGGAGGGCCTTCAGTTTGCTGAACTCGCGAAAGCCCGCTTCGAAGATGCGCTCCATGCTGCCGCTCTGGTAGCGATGATTGGCGGCGCTCTCGTACAGGCTGTGCAGGTCGCCGCCCGACCAGAAATCCCGTTCGAAACCATCGGTTTTCCGGTAGGAGGCGCGCACCGTAAACCATTTCACGAAGATGTAGTACCAGGAAAGCAGGGAAACACCCGCGAGAAGCGCCATGACCGCCTGCACGACGGAACTGGCGTTGAGGATCAACTGAAGGATGGATAAATCCTGGGTGATGTTCATGAACGGGGCTCCAGTTGCGCGCGCAACCAATCGGGGATGGATTTCGGCTTCATGTTGGCGGCGGAAACACAGACGAGCCGCACCGTGCCGTCGACCAGAAGTTCATTCTCCCGCAGCACACGCTGGCTGAGCGTTGCCCGGGCGCGGCCTACATCCACGACGGACAGGTGCACGGACAGCAGATCATCGAGCCGGGCAGGTTTCAGGTAGTCGGCGCTGACGCCGCGCACCACGAAGACAATATCATGCTCGCGCGCCAATTGTCGTTGGTCGTACCCCAGGCTGCGCACCCATTCACTGCGGCAGCGCTCGAAAAATCTGAAATAGTTGGCGTAATACACCACGCCAGCAGCGTCCGTGTCCTCGTAATACACGCGGACAGGCAGGGTGAATTGGCTTTGTTCCGTCATGGGAGAGGCATTGTAGCGATTACAGGTGTTCGGTGCCAGCAGGCGGGGATTGCCGTACTGCCTCATAGAGCGCGTCTATCGCCCGCGGACGCGGAAAGGTGACGCGCCAGGCCAGCATGACACGGCGACTGGGCGCGGGCGCCTGGAACGGGCGTGTCACGAACAGGCTGTTCGCGGGCCAGGCCATTGCCGCGGAGGCTGGCACAATGGCGATCCCCGTGCCGCTCGCGACCATGTGGCGCATGGTTTCCAGCGAGTTGCCCTCCATGGCCTGCTCGATATTGCCGGGCGTGGTGAATTGCGGGCAGGCGGAAATCACCTGGTCACGAAAGCAGTTCCCTTGCCCCAGAATGAGCAACTGGCTGGGATCGAGCTCTTCCCGGGCGAGTTCCTTTCGGGCCGCCAGGGCATGCCCCGCCGGCAATGCCGCCATGAACGGCTCGTCGTACAGCGGGCGGGTGACGATGCCGGGTTCCTCGAACGGCGCGGCGAGAATGGCGGCGTCCAGGTCGCCGTTCTTGAGGCTTTCCGCCAGCCGGTGCGTGTAGTTTTCCTGCAAATACAGATGCATTTCCGGCGCCAGGGCATGCAGGGAAAGAATCAACTGCGGCAAGAGATAGGGAGCAATGGTGTAGATGACGCCCAGGCGCAGGAGGCTGTTCAACGGGTCCTTGCCTGTCTGCGCCAGCTCTTCGACCCGGACGACCTCGGCCAGCACTTTTTCCGCCTGGGCGCAGACGCGTTCACCTACCGGGGTTGGGCGAACATCGCCCGGTGTGCGCTCGAACAGGGCGACTTCCAACCGTCCCTCCAGCTTCTTGAGCGCGACCGAAAGGGTCGGCTGGCTGACATGGCAGCGCTCGGCGGCGCGGCCGAAATGCTTTTCCTTCGCGAGGGCGACAATGTAGCGTAGTTCAGTCAATGTCATGTCGGTTTTTCTTTCCGGGACTGTGGTGGCAAATCTTCATCGAAAACAAACTCCGGCTCATTGGCCCGGCGCTTCAGGATGTGGTCAGGCCCGGTTCATGACGGGGAAAAATGCTTGCCATCCGCGAGCGCCCATATTGTACGAGATAATTTTCCGGCGGATCAGTTGGCGCCGACTGTTTCTGTTTTGATCCCGCTGGATGGTGATAATGATGGCGTACCTGTGGGCAACAGTGGCGCCAACGGATACCGATAGCGTACTGTCGCTTGTCCGTGTAGGATTGCGTGAAACTACTGGGTTCCCCGCGCCGCCTCCCGGGCGAGTATCCAGGAGTGATGCGTCACAAGTGGTACGCTCCTCATCTCCAACATTATTGGGATACCCTGTATGGAAATAGAAACGCTCATGATTCTTGCCGCAATGGTGGCGGTGTTCATTGTGGCAAGAATAAAAGTTCTTTTCGGGAGAAAGCCACTTCCACCAACCAGGACCTTCCATTGCGCGAAGTGTTCAGCCGTTGAGGAATACAGTCCACGAACCATTACGGCATGGAGAAAGGGCATTAAACGGCTGCACTGCAAAAAATGTCATCTGGCATGGCTCGACGGTCAGCCTGGAAAATCACCTGGCAGGGCGTCAAGTAGAGCGCCAGGTGGCTGCGCTCCAGTTTTTCTGTTTGGTTTGATATTTCTTGTCGTCATCTATATTGTAGCCGGCAAGGTTTATTACCGTGGCAATACGCAAGTTTCTGGCAAGCCGTCTGCGGTTTTGGAGTCACAAATTGTGACTCCAAATTCTGACGGTACGGTACACATATCAACGACAGTAAAATCATGAGCACTACACCTGACTTCATTGAATACGTGTGCGATCAAATCGCTGGCGTTGGCGCGCTGCGTCATAAAAAGATGTTTGGCGACTACATGGTGTATGTGCGGGACAAACCGGCGCTGCTGGTCTGTGACAATACCGTGTTCGTCAAGCAATTGGAGGCGCTGGCAACAGAAATGAAAAACGCCAGCATCGGCATTCCTTATCCGGGCGCGAAGCCGCATTACATTCTTGATATTGACGATGCCGAGTTCAGCAAGAAAATCATTCGCATGCTTGAGCCTTTGCTCTCTCTGCCCAAGCCACGAAAGAAAAAATTGTGAAACCCCTTATGACCGCTTCCGGTGGAATGTTGGCTTGAAAGGAATCAATATGCGCTGTCACGATCGCCCACTCCAGTACGCATGTTTTGTGTGCCGAAAGTGCTTTTTCAAACACCCGCAGATGTCCGATGGCGCTGGCCGTCTCATGACGGAAAAGCAACGCGTTGTCCAGGAACGCGGGGATCGGCAACGCAATGAGCCTCCCTGTGTTTGTCCAGACTGCGGAGGGCCGTGTCATTTCATGGGGATTGATTTCAAGGCGCCAAAGGTTTCCGACATTAGGGCATGGCGGGAAGCCGAAGTATTCATTCTTTCCGGAAAGGTTTATTGCCGTGGCAATATTCAGGTTTCTGGTGAGCCGCCTGTTCCAGCCGATCCCCCAAGGATTCGCGCGCCGGGGCGTCGCGTAAAGAGCCGTATCATGTACATCGAATCGAAGTCGGGCGGACTGACAGGTCCCGCCCGGATTGGTCGTGTCACCTTCTCCAAAACCGGAGCAACACTCTACTACGGCGGGAAGTCCTTCCAAAGCCTCAAGGGATGCGGATACAAATCAAATTATTTTGACGTTGAATCCGGCGAGGAGTACTGGATTTCCGGGCCACGCAAGGATGGGCGGGACAGTCTCTATCCAGGCAATGTGGCAGTCACTGTGGACGCGGACATATACGACGAATATTGGACCAGGATTCGGGGCCTGCCAGCACCACCCCCAGGGAGAAAAACAACATGAAATTCATGGCGCTTACCGCGGGACCGCGCAGGGTGAAGCCGGTCTGCATCTTGCCCTTGAAGCGCGCGAGCACCGATTCCAGCATGACTTGTTTTCTCACACGGCCCCGGCCAGACTCGATCAAGACCCCTTCGACCGAATGCTGGTCGCCCAGGCGTTGACCGAACCGCTTATCCTCGTCTCCCATGATTGGCAGATACTGTGCTACCGCGATGATTGCCTCTCGGCATAGGCATGTGAAATGGAAAATATCCTCGTAATCAGAGGATGGCAGGGAAGGCTGTGCTTTGAGTTGACATGCCCCCTTGTGACCGCATAGCCTGTGCCCCGGCGCCTTTCCAGGTGAATGTCGGTTTCTTGCGAAGTCCGGCGGCTCCGGGGATACCCCGGCAGCTTTGTGGT
>JAISME010000118.1 GCA_031276915.1 Zoogloeaceae bacterium | reverse complement strand
ACCGATGTCGGGATTTTTCATCGCCTCCAGAACGCGCCGGCTGGCGTCGAGACTGGTCGGAAAATCGAGTTCTCCCGTCCGTACATGAGCAAACGCCTCACGGAACGCCAGAAAGGCGTACTGGACCGCAGGACTCACTCTCGATTCCTTCCCGACCAATGGATCATGCCGCGCATTCTAACTGATTGATACGATACTCCTCGAACCGCGAAAAATAGCGGCGGTATGTGCGTTCGCTCATCCCCGGCAGCCGGGCCGCCTCCTCTTGCGTCAGCCGACCCCCATTCCAGCCTTCGTAGGCTTCTTCATACCTCATCTTCCGTATCTCCTGTAACAACTCTGCCTGCCTCATTCGTCACCTCCTTCGGGTGACTATGACGACCGGACAGATCGCGCTACGGATACGGACAGATCAAAAGCTCTTAACACCAAGCGAGACAAAGTATTGTCATGCCCTGACAAAATATTCAGAATACCGGTAGCCGAAGCAGGACGGGTTTCAATCCGCGGGGGTGTCGTTCCTTCGCCCGCTTGCGGGAGAGGGGCTGCGGTTTCACGGCAGCAAGCGTTTGGGCAAGCGATACCTCCGCCCCTCATCCGCCTTCGGCACCTTCTCCCCCGAGGGGAGAAGGGAAGGGGATTGGGGGCTTTCGGCGCCTTCCTCCGAGGGGAGAAGGTGAGGAGAGTGGCAGTCTTTCGGCGCTTTTTTGCAGATTAGAGCATTTTTGATTGGGATATTTACATGAACGACATTCGTCATCGATCGGGCTGCGCGCCGTGGCGATCCGGCTCGTTCTTTCCGGATTGCTTCGCTTGTCGCCCGCAATGACGAGGCAATGATTTCCACCCCTTTGAATTCCGTTATCATTCAAACAGAAAGTGTTCCAAACATGTTGGAATCGCCATATACGATGACCGCATCGGCTGTTCCGTGAATTTCTTCATCCGATGCCCGATGAACAAAACCCCTCACGTTTCGTATCCCGATTCCGCTCATCCGCCCGATACCGGAGGCGAGACCAGGTCTTCCGGGACGCCCGCGGCCCCCGCGTCCGTTCCCGTTCCCGCCGCCGGGGGCAAGACCGCGCTGACCATCCGGTTGCAGAACATTCCGCTGCTGCGGGGGCTGGAGCCGGAAGTCCTGAAGCAGATGGTCGGCGGGTTGCAGATCAAGCAGGCGGGGCGGGGCGCGTTGATCCTGCACAAAGGCGGCGCGGGCGACCATCTGCTGTTCTTGCTGGCGGGACGGCTGCAAGCGATCGATACGAATGAGGAAGGCAAGGAAATCGGCCTTTCCTTCATTTTGCCGGGCGATTATTTTGGCGAATTGTCGATTGTCGATGGCCAGCCGCGCTCGGCTTCGGTCGTTGCCTGCGAAACGTCGCTGATTGCGCTCTTGCCCCGGCGCCAGGCGCAGATGCTGATTTATCATCATCCCCTGGTGGCCGAGCGGGTGCTCAAGCGCATGGCGGCTTCGGTGCGCCAGGCTTCCAGTTATCGCGCCATCCTGGGGATTTCCAACGCTTTCCAGCGCGTTTTCGCGCTCTTGCATCATCTGGCGTCGGTCGTGCCCGGCGGTCTGGTGGTCATCGATCAAATGCCGACGCAGCAGGAAATCGCCATCATGGTCAATACCAGCCGCGAGACGGTCTCCCGGGCGCTTTCCATCCTGATAAAGCGGGGCGTGGTGGAAAAGGACTTGCGCCGCCTGATCGTCCGGCGGCCGGAAGTCTTGCGCGAGGCCGCCATCCGGAAAGATACGTTCGGCCCGGATCCCGGTTCCGACGGCGCCGACGTTCCGGCCGGCGATTCGCCTTCATCATGACTTCCGGACCGGCCGCGCGCGCTTCCCTGTCCTTGCCGCCGTCTTCACCGACGCCGTTCTCGCCGTCGAAAAACGCCCGCTGGGTACGCTGCGCCATCACCCTGGCGACTTGTCTGCTGCTCTTCCTCCTGGACTTGTCGCGTCCCGCGCTGCTGGAGCATTTCGACGAAAACATCCGCGATGTCTTCGTGCGCGCGCTGGCGGACTCCGCCCCGGAGGAGCGGGTGCTGGTGGTCAATATCGACGACAAAAGCCTGCGCGAGCTGGGTGAGTGGCCGTGGCCGCGCAGCCGCATCGCCGATCTGGTGGAAATCCTGATGATGGACTACCAGGCCAGGGCGGTCGGGCTGGACATCGTCTTTCCCGAAGCCAGGGACAAGGCGGGCGACGACCGGCTGGCCATGCTGGCGCGGCACGGGCCGCTGGCGCTGGCGCAGGTGTTCGATTTCGCGCCGCGCGTCCCGCGGCTGTCCCAGGGCCAGATCGCACCGCCCTCGCTCGACGCCGGAAAAACGCCGAGCGTCGCCGCCTTCGGCTATATCGCCAATCATCCCCGCTTGAGCGAAGAGGCGCGCTGTGTCGGCAATATCGGTTACATCCCCGCCTCGGACGGTGTGTTGCGCCACACGCCGCTGTTCGCCGCTTACGAAGGCCGGGAATACCCGCAATTCGCGCTGGCGCTGGCCTACTGCGCCGCCGCCTCCGGCGCGGCCGCGCCGGACGCCGCCTGGACAAAACTTCCGCGCCCGCGGGCCAACGGGCAATGGCGCATCCCCTTCCGCCACGCGACGGAAGCCTACACGGTCATTCCGGCTTCCGAAGTGCTGGCGCTCACCGCCCCGCGCGCGCTGATCGAAGGACGCCACGTCATCGTCGGTTCCTCCTCGCTGGGCTTGGGCGACCGGGTGAGCACACCCCTGAATCCCCTGGTGTCCGGCGTATTCGTGCACGCGCAGAGCGTCTCCGCCCTGCTCGACCGGAACGGGCGGGACGATCTTTTCAGCCGTCATGGACGGGCGGGCTTGCTCGTTTATGCCCTGCTTTCCATCCTGCTCGCCGTGTATGGCATCGCGCGCCTGACCGCCTGGAGCAGCACCCTGTTCCTCGTCGGCCTCAGCGCGCTCTGGCTGGGGCTGGCCTTTTTCGGCGTCGCCCGCCAGGTCGAACACTCCGTCATCATTCCGCTGATCGGTTATTTCGTTCTCCTATTGACCGTCGTGCCCTTCGAGTGGTGGGAGACGCAGCAGCAAAACCGGCGCGCGCTGGAAATGCTCTCCCACTATGTCGCCAAGCCGGTGCTTGACGAACTGATCCGCCAAAACCAGGCCTACAGCCTGGCGCCGACGCTGCGTGAAATCACCGTGCTGGTGGCGGACATGGAAGGCTACACGCGGCTGATTTCGACCATGGCGCTGGAAGACGCCGCCCAGCTCACCAAGGATTTCCTGGACTGCCTGACCCGTCCGGTGCTGGCCAACGAAGGCACTCTGGACAAGTACAGCGGCGACGGCCTGGTCGCGTTCTGGGGCGCGCCGCTGGCCTGCGACGACCAGTCGGACAAGGCGGTGGAGGCGGGCGAGGCCATCCTGCGCGAAGTGGAACTCTTCAATGCCGGCTTGAAAGCCGCCGGATTTCCCAGGGTGCGGGTGCGCATCGGCATCGAGAGCGGCCAGGCGCTGGTGGGCGATCTGGGCACGCCGTTTCGCAGCACCTACACGGCCGTGGGCGACTGCATCAATTTCGCCTCGCGCCTGGAAGCCGTGGCCAAGAATACCGCCGAGTCGCTGATTATCGGCCCGACGGCGCAAGGGAAACTGCGTCGCCACGCGACCCGCTCGCTGGGCGAAATCACGCTGCGCGGCGTGAGCGTCCCGATCCTGATCCACGCCCTGTCTTCCCCGGAAGCGTGAGCGCGCGGCTTCCCTGGGCGGGATCGCGCGCGGCCTTGGGGGATGGCGTCCGGCCGGGAAGACGGCCGGACGGAACGCGGTATCAGGCCAGCGTCAAGCCAGTTCGGCGATCAAGGTGCTGGCGGCAAGCACTTTGTCGCCGATCGTCACCCTGACTCCGGCGTCCAGCGGCAGATAGACATCCACTCTCGAACCGAAGCGGATGAATCCGAAACGCTGCCCCCGCTCCAGGGA
>JAISME010000083.1 GCA_031276915.1 Zoogloeaceae bacterium | reverse complement strand
CCCTCGACGGCGAGGGGCGGGTTTTGTGGTGCGGCTTGCCGGATGATACGCCCGCGCTATGTGTCAAGCGTGGGCGACGGCATTTTGTTCAAGAGGTAAACCCGGGTCGGAATCAGGGGACGCAGGGGATTCAGCAAAGCGTCTGGACAGCGGCGCAATACTCTACACGTCAGGGAACGCGGCTTTTCGATTTCGAAAAACAGCCGCATGGTGGCCACCGACAAATTGCGATAGTGCAAACTGCGATAGTGCAAACCACTCGATCTTCAATCCTTTCCATAGGCGCGAAGGCAAGTCGAGTATGGCATACGCCTGTCTGGTCGGTGACGCAGGCTTATTTATACGGGATTCCATGTTGCTGCATTGGGATCGGCAGGCAAGCGATTTGGGGCGGGAGGATAGCGCGAAAGCCTTGCCGCGATGATGCGCGACCCTTGTCGCGGCAAGGGGCGCACATCATGGTTCAGCTTGCCACACACTCGCTGATGAAGACTTTGCGGGCATCGCCTTGCAGGGATTTTTCCCTTGCAGCTTCCTGGCAAGCCTGTGTCTTTGCCTTCTCATCGACCTTGGATTGGGCGGCAGGCGCAGATGCGGCGGATTTGCCGGAAGAGAGGCATCCCTTCATGAATGCCTTGCGTTCGTCCCTTTTCAACGCCTTCTCTCTGGCTTCCGCGTTGCAGGTCTTCATTTTTTCCCGCTGCGCCTTTTGCGCCGGGGAAGGCTCCTTTTTCGGCACGTCGCCGTCAGCGGCATGGGCGATTCCCACGGACAAGACCAAGCCAAGGCACAGTGTGCGGAATAAACGCTTCATGAACGACTCCTTCATAATGGGATAAAATCAGGATTGTATTGCATGTCATCCATAATTGCCGATGTTTTTTGACGTTGCGGCACGCTGCCCGCGTTCTCTATACGCTGTGGGCGACAATGACCCAGATCACCGGGGGGCGCGGTTCCATATCCCGGTATGCCGTTGCGCCAAGGCGGCACTGTCAACTAACACCGTCCACGCGCAACGCCATCCATCTCATCAATTGCTGTCAGGCCGTCGTCGGCAAAAGGATATGCCCAGTAGAATCTGGATGAAATTATGAATTCACTCTTCCTTTTGATATTCCCCATTTTCCGTGTAAAAAGCAGCCCTCCTGAATAGGCGCGAGATTCACTGTCCGACGCAGGCGGTAAGGGGTAGCGTGATTGTGCGGGGAAAACCTTGCGTATCAACCGCGATATGCCGCTTGATCCCCGAAATCTTCTTGTTCACATCGTTGCCCATTTGCCGCGCGCGGCCTGGTTTGCTTGCACACACTCTGGCATCGGACGGTTCTGTTCAGACGCCTCCCTGCCAATATCACCTGGGTTACTTTTTCCCATCTCAAAATCCAGTAACTTAACCGTTTTGAATGATTGTGAACAGCCTCTGACAGGGATTAATGTAAAACGAATATGGATTGCCGTACAAGAATGGCGCGCCCGAGACGATTCGAACGTCCGACCCCTGCCTTCGGAGGGCAGTACTCTATCCAACTGAGCTACGGGCGCATGAAAGGAGGATGATTGTACCGGTTCCTCCGATGCGCGTCCATTATTCCATGACGTTTCGGCGGTTCCGGGACTATAATCGCGTCTCCCATTCTTGTATCAGGAGGAGGATCGTCGAAAGGTTGTGCAGGCACCACTTGTGTCGGCAAGGACAGGTCGGACCGGGATTCGCTGACCCTGAAGGGCCGTAGGTCCACCGGGGAAATGAAGTGCGAATCGACAGGTTTAGTCGGAACCCGCAGCGGCGGGACTGGCTGTGGCAAGGCCGGAGAGCACCGCGGTTCATCCTGTCGGTCGGAACACACGAAGACCTGCGCGAACGGGAGACGTTCAATAGACAAGCATGAGCAACCAAAACAATGCATTCAAGTCTGTCATGTATATCGCGATACTTTTTTCCATTCTGGTTGTGCTGGTCGTGGCGTTTGCATTGTTCAAAGGCCATACCGCCACCGTGACCGAGGATCCGGATGCCGCGGAACGAATTCGTCCATCCGCCGCGTTCATCAAGATGGACAACAAGGCGCCGGCGGTTGCCGAAGGTGCCGCAACGGAAGAGAGCGCAACAGAAACCGCGCCCAAAGATCCCGCTTCCATCTATGCTTCCGCATGCTATATCTGCCATGACACAGGCGTGGCGGGCGCACCCAGGAAAGGGGATAAGGAAGCCTGGTCCTCCCGTGTCACAACTGGCATGGACGCGCTTTATCGATCCGCGATGAACGGCAAGGGTGCAATGCCGCCCCGGGGGAATACGACAGGCATATCGGACGACGAACTCAAGGCTGTCGTGGATTATCTGGTCAATGCCGATTGATTTGGTTTCCGGTCCCGCAAATGCAGTTCCAGGCGCAGTTCCATGTCCGGTCTCCAGTCTTGTCGATATCTTCGGAAACCGTTTTGTCCCCAAACCCGTTTCGAACGCCGTGGTGGATTCCACCCATTGGATCGCGTTTTCGGTGTTTCGTCCTTCGTGAGCGAAATCCGGGCTGCGTCAAGTCATCGTCCGGGCGTTTTCCTGTTGAGCGCGCATCCCGCCCTGTTTTCGCCAGACGGGGAAGAACGCCTTGTTTACGTTGTTTTCCATTCGTGCGTCTTTCCAACCTGATAGAATCCTTCGCGCGTTTACCGGGCGCGCGCGCGTCTTTTTCCCTCTGCGCCACTACGAGAACAATAAACAACAATACGAACTGGAAAACATGTTCAGATATTCCCCTTTCCCTCAGCCGGATGCCGAGGAAATGTGGCATCTGATCGACGAAGCCGTCGGGCGGCTCTGGAATAACGAGCTGGTCGCCTTCCCCACGGAAACGGTCTATGGCCTGGGCGCGCATGCTGCAAAACCGGAGGCTGTCGCCAAGATTTTTTCGATCAAGGGCCGCCCTGCCCATCACCCCCTAATCGTTCACATCCCCGGCGCCGAGTGGATGACGCAGTGGGCGACAGACATTCCCCCGATCGCCTGGGATCTGGCGACCGCCTTCTGGCCAGGACCAATGACCCTGATCCTGAAGAAACAGCCCTGGGTGCCCGGTGTCGTGACCGGCGGACAGGACACCATCGGTCTGCGCGTGCCCAATCATCCCGTAGCCCTGGGACTGCTCAAGGCTTTCGCCAGTTCCGGCCGTCCCGGTCGCGGGGGGATTGCCGCGCCTTCCGCGAACCGTTTCGGACGCATCAGCCCCACAACCGCAGCGGATGTCCTGGAAGAACTGGGGCATCGCATTTCCCTGATTCTGGATGGCGGCTCCTGCGCGATCGGTATCGAATCCACCATCATTGATCTTTCGCGTGGCGCGCCCGTCATCCTGCGGCCCGGGGCCCTTGCTGCGGAGCAATTGACGAAAGTCCTGGGGGAATTTTCCGCATCGAATGCAAGCGCGCAAGCGCCGCGCGTCCCGGGCGCACTGGTTTCCCATTATGCGCCCCACACTCCGGCATGCCTTATGCCGTTCGAGGAAATACTCGCCTATCTGGACGCGCATGCCCGGCAGCATTGCTGCATTCTGGCCCGCACGCTGCCGCCTGTGACGCGTCCCGCGCATATCTGGCATATGATGGAAGCGGGGCCGGGCGCGTATGCGCGGGATCTCTACGGGGTGCTGCGCCACATGGACCGTCGTTTCCCCGATCTGATCCTGATCGAACAGTTGCCGGATACCCCGGAATGGGCCGCTGTGCGTGACCGGGTAGGCCGCGCCACCGCCGGAAGAATTCCCGCCGCCACAGCAATCGGTGGCTCCGACGCCGGGGTGGTTTCCGCCGCGGTCAGTTGCAGTCGGTCCTGACCGCGAATCCTTTTCCGGCCCGGCAGACATGACGCTTTTTCCCCGAGGGAGCATCCCGGAATGACCACTGTCTCGCGTGAAACCCTGGAAGCGGCGCTGAGGACCGCGCTCGACCCCGACACCGGCATTGATTTCGTCACGGGCAAGGCTGTGCGCGCCCTGGAGTGTGAGGCGGGCAGGGCGCGTCTGACGCTCGAACCGGGTTATCCGGTTCGCGGGGAGCGGGCCAACGCCTTGCGGGATGTGGCGAAGGCGGTGCTTCTTGCCGTTCCCGGCGTGACGGAGGCGACAGTCGAGGTCACCAGTCGTATCGTGGCGCATGCCGCGCAGCGTGGCGCGAAGCGGTTGCCGGGCGTGAAGAACGTGATTGCCGTGGCGTCCGGCAAGGGCGGTGTGGGAAAAAGCACCACGGCGGTCAATCTGGCGCTGGCGCTGGCGCGGGAAGGCGCGCGCACGGGGATTCTGGATGCCGATATCTACGGTCCCTCGCTGCCGACGATGCTGGGTCTCGCCGGGCGGGTGCCTGTCTCGCCGGACGGCAAGGGCATCGCGCCGCTCACGGCGCATGGCGTCGAAGCCATGTCCATCGGTTTTCTGACGGACGCCATGGATACCCCCATGATCTGGCGCGGTCCCATGGCGGCGCGCGCCCTGGATCAACTGATCTGCGACACACGCTGGAGCGACCTCGACTACCTCGTCGTCGACATGCCGCCGGGCACCGGTGACGCGCAGCTCACACTTGCGCAGAAAGCGCCGGTAACTGGCGCGGTCATCGTGACCACACCACAGGACATCGCGCTCATCGACGCCCGGAAGGGCCTGAAAATGTTCGAGAAGGTGGGAATCGCCATTCTCGGGGTTGTTGAGAACATGAGCATTCACATCTGCGCGCATTGTGGTCACACAGAGCACATTTTCGGCGCAGGCGGCGCGAGAAAACTGTGCGCGGCGCATGGCGCGCCCTTCCTGGGCAGTCTGCCACTGGATGCGCGTATCCGTGAACAGGCGGACGGCGGCAATCCCACGGTGGTTTCCGCGCCGGATTCCCCGGCCGCGTCGCTTTATCGCGACATTGCCCGCAGGGTGGCGGCGGAAATTGCCAGGCGTCCCCGCGACCTGAGCGCCCGGTTTCCGCCGGTCGTCGTCGCCAGGACGCCGTGACTCCAGCCGGGAAAAGCGCGACCATGGAAGATCGTCGTCCGCGGCAGGAACAGCAGAGGGAAGATTGTCGCTCGCGTGACGACTTCGTGCGGGAGCGCGAGCGCCTGTGGCGCTTTGTGGCGCGGGCGCTTGGCGTGGTAGCGCTCCTGATACTGCTCACAGGCATCCTGCCGGTTTTCATCTTCCTGTACTTTCTGGATGCCGCGCGTCTGGCGAGCGATTGGCGGGAACTCGTGCTTGCGCCGCCGATGTGGACAATCCTGCTGGTTGGACTGATCTTCATCGCCGAGGTTTTTTTCCATTTCCGCCGCCAGCGCGTCAGCGTCGGGCGCGATGGTATCGTTCTGCGTGGGTTCTTGTGCGCCCGTCCGGAAGAATTCCTGCCCTGGACGGACATCGTCCGCGCGCGTGTTCTGGAATTGCCCCGCAACGGACAAAGTGTAGTGATCCTGTCCGACCGTTCGGGCAAGCGTTTCGTGTTGCCGATGAAAAGCGCGGCGCGTTCCAGCGCGTTCAGCTTCACCGGCGCGGGACACGCGCGCACCCTGCCGGAAGCCATCGAGCATTGGCGTGGCCCGTTGACACCGCCAGACGCGGCGACACTCCCCCCTTCGGAAAGCGCGCCCCGCGACATGCTGTTCTGGCTGACGGGAAGACGCGGCCACACGCTGCTGGCGTGCGTGGTCATGGCCGTCCTGACTGCCTCGCTCGCAAACGCCGCCGGGGATTTTCTTGCGCTCAACGTCTGGAACCACACCGCATTTTTCCTGATCGGCTGGCTGGCGGCGCGTTTCGCGTTCTGGCTGGCGCGCTTCGCCCTGCGACACAATCGCGCCGGCGTCCTGGCCCTGCCGGTTCTCCTGGCTGGCACGACGCTGATGTTGATGGCGCCGCTCACGATTCTTCTCCCGGTCTGGTTTGGCAATGTCCGGGAAGATACATTCTTCATTGGCGGCTATCGCACGGAAACGGCGCAATACTGGCGCGCCGTGGAAGCGCCCAGGTGGGTGTATTTCCAGGCGCGCATCCCGCAGGAAGCGCGCCGCTTCGACAGGCCCGGGCTGGAACGGCGGTTCGCGGTGTATCATGGACCATTCGGTTTGCAATCCATGTCCGTCCGGGAGCTGGATGCCTTGAAACAGCCCTGATGGATCGAAGCGGCTGTCTTCGAGCATGGGATCGATCATTGGTCGTCCTTCATTTCCGGCGGCTGGCGTGGCGGGATCCGGACAATGTGGAACAGGCGTGACACGGGAATATCGATGCGTTTTGAACTGACTTATTCCCACGTCGAGCTTCCGCGAGGTGCGCATCCCCTGGTTTTCCCGTTCGCCGGAACGGACCTGTTGCTGGCTTCGGACGCCCGGCTGCCGTCGGATGCCGCGCTGCAAGAACTGGGCGCGCCCTTGTATACGTTCCGGTTCGGCATCCTGGACGGACAGGCGTGCGAGATGCGGGTCTGGCCGCGCACACACGCGCGGCATGGTTTCTTTTCCGGCGATTATCGCGCGCTCTGGGGATGTTGGCCGCGCGCCCGCCTGGATGCGCTTTGCCGCGCCCGGCAGCTTGCTGCGTGGATCGCATGGCACCGTTTTTGCGGCGTTTGTGGGCAGGCGGCAACCCTCAACCGGCAAGAGCCTTCGCTCGACTGTCCGGCCTGCGGTCACAAGGCGTATCCGCGTATTTCGCCAGTGGTCATGGGACTGGTGTGGAAAGAGGACGCGATGTTGCTTGCCCGCGCGCCGCATTTTCCGCCAGGAGTCTACAGTGCGCTGGCCGGTTTCGTGGAGGCGGGCGAAACCGCCGAACAGGCGCTGGCGCGCGAAGTCCGCGAGGAAAGCGGCGTGGAAATCCGCAATCTCCGTTATTTCGACAGCCAATCCTGGCCCTATCCGCACTCCCTGATGCTCGGGTTTTTCGCCGACTACCATTCCGGCGACCTCGTCCCGCAGGAAAGCGAAATCGAGGATCTGGGCTGGTTCCATTTCGACCGCCTGCCCACGCTTCCGCACCCCGGCTCGCTGGCGTTCCGGATGATCGTGGCAATGCGGGAAAAGCTGGCAACCGGGGAAAAGTAAGCCAGAGCCGGGCGGCGCTCGTTCCCGCAAGGATGATCGATGATCCCCGCGCGTCTGCTAGGCCGGCCCGTGGTCCCGGCAAGCGCCGGAACTGGCAGGCCATTCATGGCGTGCGGATGGACAGGATGCGTTCGTGTTCCTTTATCCTGATTGTTTCGTATCCAGGACACCTAGACTTCCATCTCGACCAGCGCGCCATTTTCTTCCATCCAGGCGCGTCTGCCCGCCGCCTCGTTTTTCCCCATCAGCATGTTCATTACTGGGCCGGCCTCGATCGCCGAGGGGAGGCGCACGCGCATCAGGCGACGGGTGTCCGGGCACATGGTGGTTTCCCAGAGCTGTTCGGGGTTCATTTCGCCCAGACCCTTGAAACGGGAAATGAGCACGCTTTCCGGGCGGATTTTTTCCATGCGCAGTTTTTCCAGCGCGGCATCGCGCTCGGCCGCGTCCAGGGCGTAGATCTTGCGCGGCGGGCGATTCCTGCCCTGGCCGGGAACATCCAGCCGGTAGAGCGGCGGCTGGGCGAAGTAAAGATGGCCGTTGGCGACCAGCCGCGGGAAATGACGGTAGAAAAGGGTGCAAAGCAGCACGCGAATATGGGAACCGTCTACGTCCGCGTCGGTCATGATGACGACTTTTCCATAGCGCAGGTTGGCGAGCACGACATCGCTGGCGTCCGGCGCGTGCGGATCCAGCCCCAGGGCCACGGCAATGTCGTGCACTTCCCGGTTGGCGAAAAGGCTGCCCGGTTCGATTTCCCATGTGTTCAGTACTTTCCCGCGCAGGGGCAGGATGGCCTGGGTTTCCTTGTCGCGCCCGGATTTTGCGGAGCCTCCGGCGGAATCGCCCTCGACCAGGAAAAGCTCGTTGCGGCGCAAATCCTCGGATTGGCAATCGGAGAGCTTCCCGGGCAGGATGGCAACGCCGGACTGCTTTTTCTTTTCCACCTTCTGGCCGGATCGCGTCCGGGCCTGCGCGGAACGAACAGCCAGCTCGGCGATCCTGCGGGCGGCTTCCGGGTTTTCGTTCAACCACAGTTCCAGCGGATCCCGCACCATGCGCACGATCAGGGCGACAGCATCGCGCGAATTCAGGCGTTCCTTGGTCTGGCCCTGAAAGGATGGATCGAGCATGCGGGCAGCCAGCACAAAATTCATGCGGGAAAATACATCCTCGGCAATCAGTTTGACGCCCTTGGGCAAGAGCGCATGATGTTCGGAAAAACTCTTGACCGCTTCCAGCGCGGCTTGCCGCAAACCCGCTTCGTGCGTGCCGCCCGCCGGGGTGGGAATGAGGTTTACATAGGATTCACGGGCAAGCGTTCCTTCCACCGTCCAGCAGAGCGCCCATGCCGCTCCCGCGCCAGGCGGGAAATTTTCGTCGTCTTCCCGCGCGTAGTTCACGGCGGCGAAAATTGGCGTGACGAGTTCCGCGTCGATCTGCCCCGCAAGATACTGTGGCATACCGGCGTTGAAACGCCAGGTTTCCTCGCGGAGAACGCCGCTGTTCTCCCCTTCCACGACCAGGACGACTTCCAGTCCGGGCAAAAGCACCGCCTTGCTGCGCAGCAGGCGTTCCAGATCGGGAAGCGGCACATTCGCGCTATCGAAATAGCGCGCGTCCGGCCAGGCGCGCACGCGTGTTCCACTTGCCTTTTTCGGGGCGCTGCCCGTTTCACGCAAGGGTTCGATCACCACGCCATGCGCGAAAGCCATCCGGTGCCGCGCGCCGTCACGGGTGACTTCCACTTCCAGCCGGGAGGAAAGCGCGTTGGTCACGGAAACACCGACGCCATGCAGTCCGCCGGAAAAAAGATAGGCGGAATCGCCGCCTTTCTTGTTGAATTTGCCGCCAGCGTGCAACTGGGTAAAGACCACTTCCACAGTCGGCACGCCTTCCACTGGATGAATTTCCACCGGAATCCCGCGCCCGTTATCCTCGACGCTCACGGACCTGTCGGAATGCAGGGTGACGGCAATGCGCGAACAGACTCCCGCCAGGGCTTCATCCGCGGCGTTGTCGATGATCTCCTGGATGATGTGCAGGGGAGAGTCGGTCCGGGTATACATGCCCGGAAGATGGCGGACAGGCTCAAGCCCCTTCAGGACGGCAATGGATTCAGCGGTATAGTTCATTGGAAAGGCTGGAAGAAACGGTTTGCGCCGCGGAAGCGGAAGTTTACCGTCCAGCGGTCCTGCGGACGGCAATTTTTTTGGAGCTGCGCGCGAGATTCGACCGTGGGGTGCGCCGCTGTTTCGTTATGCGCGGGAAGTTGCGGGCGTGAAACGGGTGCGGTCTGCGGGGCGATGGCGTTGCCGCCGGGAATCGCTCCTGGACACGGAGTCCCGTTCGCATGGGCTGTTCGATCGCGGGGACTTTCCGTTGATTGTGAGGGTGAAGGGGCCTGCGCGGAATTGTCGCGGAGTTGTCGGAGAAAGCGCTGATTTCCGGTATTCCGGCGCGGTCCGCTAGAATACCGGGAGCGCGGGAACCGGCGTTTGGCGTGTCTCCCGTTTTGCGCCGCCACGCCATGCGCTTGCGGGAAATTCCCGGCGCGCTCCTTGGAGATTTCGATGAATCCGTCTGAACACATCACGCTTGCCCGTTATTTGTCCGAAAAACCCCTGCCGGACGCGTTGCGCGGCGTGCTGGAATCCATTGCCGGGGCTTGCGTTTCCATTGCCATCCTGATTGGCAAGGGTGGTTTGGCAGGCGTATTGGGTGAAGCGGGGCGCGAGAACGTGCAGGGAGAAGCGCAGAAAAAACTGGATGTGCTCTCCAACGACATCATGCTTGCCGCCAATGCCTGGGGCGGACGCGTGGCGGCCATGGCTTCCGAGGAAATGGACTGGCCGCGCCCGGTTGCCCCGCGCGGGGATTACCTGCTCCTTTTCGATCCGCTCGACGGTTCCTCCAACATCGACGTGAATGTCTCCGTCGGCACGATTTTTTCCGTGCTGCCTGCTCCGCGGGATGCCGACTGGTCGTCGGACGCCGCCGCCGAGAAAGCCTTTCTCCAGCCCGGCACGCGGCAAGTCGCCGCGGGGTATGCCATCTATGGCCCTTCGACCCTGCTGGCGCTGACAGTGGGTGACGGCGTCGCCATTTTCACGCTGGACCGCGAAACCGACACATTCGTGCTGACCCGCGACCGGGTGCGCATCCCGGAGGAAACCCGGGAATTCGCCATCAATCTTTCCAACCAGCGGCACTGGGACGCGCCGGTCCGGCGTTACGTGGCGGAACTCCTGCAAGGCGAAACCGGCCCGCGCGCGAAAGATTTCAATATGCGCTGGGTCGCCTCGATGGTCGCGGACGTGCATCGCATTCTCACGCGCGGCGGCATTTTCCTGTATCCGGTCGATGCCCGGAACCGGGAGAAGGGCGGGCGCCTGCGGCTCATGTACGAAGCCAATCCAATGGCCATGCTCATCGAGCAGGCGGGTGGCGCGGCGACGACCGGATATGAATGTATCCTGGAAGTCATGCCGCAGAGACTGCATCAACGCGTTTCCGTCATCCTGGGTGCGCGGTGCGAAGTAGACGCCGCCATTGCCTGTCACGGCTAGCGCCATGTCCGCCAAGCATCCCGTCATCGCGGTGACCGGCTCTTCCGGCGCGGGCACCAGCACCGTGCGCAGTGTCTTCGAACGCATTTTCCGGCGTGAGGAAGTGCGGGCTGCCATGATCGAGGGCGATAGTTTCCACCGTTACGAGCGTGACGCGCTGCAGCGCCTGAACGCCGAGCGCGTGGCGCGCGGCGAAGCGGTGCTCTCCCTCTTTGGACCGCACGCGAACCATTTCGCCGACCTGGAAACCCTGTTTCGCACCTATGCCGAAAGCGGCGCGGGACGTCGCCGCCGCTATCTGCACGACACGCGGGAAGCGGAGCCCTTCGGCCAACCGCCGGGCACATTCACGCCTTGGGAGGACCTGCCCCGGGAAACTGATCTGCTTTTCTACGAAGGTCTGCATGGCGCGGTGCGCACGGAAACGGTCGACGTCGCGCGGTATCCGGATCTCCTGATCGGCGTCGCGCCGGTTGTCAATCTGGAATGGATCCAGAAAATCCATCGTGACACCACCCTGCGCGGCTATTCGCGGGAGACGGTGACACAGATCATCCTGAACCGGATTCCGGATTACGTGCATTACATCGTGCCGCAGTTCGGGCTGACGCACATCAACTTCCAGCGGGTGCCCATCGTCGACACCTCCAATCCCTTCATCGCCCGGGAAATTCCCATTCCCGGCGAATCCATGGTGGTGATCCGCTTTGCCGATCCGCGCGGCGTGGATTTTCCCTATCTGCTCGCCATGATCCAGGGCGCCTTCATGAGCCGGGCAAACACCATCGTCATTCCTGGCGATCGACAGGATCTGGCGATGCAGCTCATCTTCACACCGCTTGTCTGGCGTCTGATGGCCAGACGGCACGGGGATTGACGAAAGCGTTGCCCCTATTTGCCCGTTGCCGCGAAGGTAAACGCGTCGGCGAGGAATTCCGCGTCCGGCAGGTTGCCGAGCTGGACAAAATCCCGGCGGGCGGCATCGATCATGGCGGGATTGCCGCAGGCGTAGACCTGATGTCCGGAGAGGTCGGGATAATCGGCCAGCGCCGCCAGGTGTACGGGTCCTGTGCGGCCTGTCCAGTCCGCGTCCGGTTCGGAAAGCACCGGAGTGTAGCGCACATGCGCGCGCGTATCGGCCCAGTGTCGCGGCAGGTCGGCGCGGTAGAGATCGACAGACTTGCGGCAGCCCCAGTAAATATGCAACGGACGTGTCGACTGCCGCGCCAGCGCGTGTTCGACCATACCCTTGACGGGAGCGAAGCCGGTGCCGCTCGCCAGCAGGATGGCGGGTTTTTCACTCTCGCGCAGAAAAAAGCCGCCGAACGGGCCTTCCAGCCGCAGGATGTCCTTTACCTTCATGGCCGTGAAAACGTGGCTCGTGAAATAGCCGCCGGGAACCAGGCGCACATGCAGTTCCAGCACGCCCTCGCGTTTCGGCGCGTTGGCGATGGAATAGCTGCGCCGCCTGCCGTCCGCCAGCAGGAAATCAACGAACTGGCCCGCCTCGAACGGAAAACGCTCGCTGGCTGGCAGGCGCAGGAGAAGCTCCATGACGTCCGGCGCGCGCCGGATCATTTCCTCGACGCGGACGGAAATGACCTTGGGCTGGATGACATTGCCCGGAACGATACCGGGATGTTCGACAACGAGGTCGCTTTTCGCGCGGGCGCAGCAAAACAGCGCCTTGCCGGCGGCGAGGTCCGCTTTGGAGAGGGCAAAAGACTGGTATGGGCCGGGGTCGATTTCCCCGCTGGCAATCTGTCCCCGGCAAGCGCCGCAGGCGCCGCTCTTGCAGCCGTAGGGCATGGAAAGTCCCTGTCGCAGGGCCGCATCGAGCAGGGTTTCGTCGGGTTCGGACTGGAACGCAAGGTCGCCGGGATGAACGGTAATCTGGTAGGTCATGGTTGTGTCGCGTGTTGTTCGAAAGTGTCTGGAATCGGCTAGAATGGCGTCCCGATCCAGAACCGCCGCCAGCGGAGGCCGCAGTCTACCATGCCGCCCGCCCCCGGACGCGATGGGCGCGGACATTCGGGACACCATCCGTCGAAGTCCTGGGAGCCACTTTTGTTCATCCTCAAAGCCCTGCATATCTGCTTCGTGATGTCCTGGTTCGCCGGCCTGTTCTACCTGCCGCGCATTTTCGTTAACCTGGCCATGGCGCCGGAACAAAGTTCCGCCGAAAGGGAGCGGTTGCTCGTCATGGCGCGAAAGCTCTATCGCTTCATGACGCCGCTGGGCATTCTCGCCCTCGGTTTCGGTCTCTGGCTCTGGGTTGCGTATGGCTACACCGGTGGCTGGCTGCACGCCAAGACCGCGCTGGCGGGCGTTCTCGCGCTCTTCCACCTTTTCTGCGGCGTGCTGCTGGGAAGGTTCGCGCGCGGGGAAAACACGCGCGGCCACGTCTGGTACCGCTATTTCAATGAAGTTCCCACCCTGGTCATGTTCGTCGTGGTCTATCTGGCGGTCGCCAAACCTTTTTGACCTGTCGAATCGTCTGCGCCATGGCGTCACGATGCCGGAGGGGTATTCCGCGGGAGTGGGAAGCGGCATGCGCAAGCATGCTCCCGGCTGAACGGCCCGACGGGCGGCAGGGAGGGAGCATCGCGTGCCGTGCCTGACCAGCCGATATGGATCACGACGCTTTCGCCGCCGCCTTGCCCAGATCGAAGGCCCGCGCGTTCAGTTCCGCCAGTCCGGGATTCCGCGCGTGAAAGCGGGCGACGATGCACGTTTTCAGGGTTTCGGCGGGGAAAGGCAGGTTGTCGGAAATCGCGCCCAGCATGATGGTGTTTACCAGCCGCAAGTCGCCCAGTTCGCGGGCGACTGCCCCGGCGTCGAAGTCATGCGTCTCGAAGCCTTGCGCGCGTATGGCGACCACCGGGTCGTCGGGATAGTCGAACAGGCCGAGGGAAACAATGGGCGGGACGAGTTTCAGGCGGTTGACCATCGCCACACCGCCGCGCGCGCCGTTTCGCGGGCGCAGGTAATGGCTCCAGCGCATGGCTTCGGCGGCCTCGAAACCGACGAGAATGTCAGCCGTGCCGGGAGCGATTTCCGGCGACAGCACCCTGGCGCCGAAACGCACATGCGAGGACACCACGCCGCCCCGTTGGCTCATGCCGGCGACTTCGGTTTTCTTGACATCGAGCCCCTGCAGGATAGCGGCTTCCGAAAGGATTTCCGAGGCGGTCATCACGCCCTGGCCGCCAATGCCGACAACGAGAATATTGGTGTTCGCGCCAGAATGCATGTGTCTTCCCCGCAAGAATCGTGAACGCCAAGATAACACACCGGAAGGCTGGCGCGTTGATCGAAGGGATCAGCGCGCAATGCCGGTATGATGCGCCCCTGTATCGGCATCGACATTGGGTGGCGCGCGTGTTTATGCATCCGGAACGTTGGCGTGGCAGCGTGATTCGCTGTGCCGGGAATCCAGCCTCTTTCGCGGCTGCCATGCAAATTCGCCGCATCGCCCCATGGACTGGAATCGTTTGCGCGGCTCAGTCGAAAAGCTGTTCCCCGAACCGCGGTCGATTGCATAATCAGGCCGGTCAAATTCAGGCCGGTCGAATGCCCGATGTCTGATCCTGTCTTCATCGTTCCCGACTGGCCCGCGCCGCCTGCCGTTTACGCCCTGCAAACCACGCGCATGGGCGGCTTTTCCAGGGCGCCTTACGAAAGTTTCAACCTGGGCGCGCATGTTGGCGACGATCCGCGCGCTGTTGCGCAAAACCGCGCCCTGCTGCGGGGAAAACTGCCCGCAATGCCGAATTGGCTCACACAGGCGCATGGAACGCGGGTGGCGTGTCCGGATGCAGGAAAACACGGAGAAGCGGATGCCGTGGCCAGCCGCGTTTCCGGCCATGTCTGCGCCGTCATGACCGCGGATTGCCTGCCGGCGCTGTTCTGTGATTGCGCGGGAACCGTGGTTGCCGCCGCGCATGCGGGCTGGCGGGGATTATGCGCGGGAGTCCTGGAAAACACGGTGGCGGCAATGCGTGCGCCGCCGGCGGACATCCTCGTCTGGTTGGGTCCGGCGATCGGGCCGCAGGCTTTCGAGGTGGGAGAGGATGTTCGCGCGGCTTTCCTCCGACGCGATCCCGCCGCGGACATGGCGTTTTCCCGCCATGGCGCGCGAACAACGTACCTGGCGGATTTATACGCGCTCGCGCGCCAGAGGTTGAGCGCCGCGGGTGTGACAGCGATCTTTGGCGGCGGGTTCTGCACGTACACAGAACACGACCGCTTTTTTTCCTTTCGGCGCGACCGCCGCACGGGACGCATGGCAAGCCTGATCTGGCGTGAATGACACAAACACGACGCGCGGAGCGCGCGGGCGCGCCATCAGGAACTGATGATGTCCTTGAGCGAATTGATTTCGTCTTCCGCCTCGCCAAGCAGGACCTGAATGGTATCCGCGTCGAACATTCGATCCAGGAAATCGCCCTTCATGGCGGATGGACGCGGCCGCCAGGGGGCAATAACATTGGCAAGATGGTTGGCGGTATAGAGCACTTCGGAGAGCGTTTCGATGGTGGTGAAATCCCGTTCTTCCTGATCGTGTTCCTGCACGGCTTCCAGGATGGTGTCGGAAAGTCCCATGGCCGAGAGCAGTGCGTGGCTGATGCTGCCATGCCAGGTTTCCATGAGGGTTTCGACTTCCGCGGGATTTTCCGCAAGCTCCGGATACTGGGTCGCGCAATAAAGAAGATAGAACGCGCCGATGTCGTGGATGAGTCCCATGAACATGGCTTCGTCATTGTCGATCCCGTGCTGGCAGTAATGCCGGACCAGCGCCTTGGAAAAAGCCGCCGTATAGGCGGAATGTTCCCAGAGGTGTCGGGAGATTTTCCTGAAAGGCACCATGCCCTTGCCCATGACCATCTGTTTCATGGCGATGGCGAAGGCAGCGGAGCGCACGGCATGGGTCCCGACACGCAGGATGGCGTTCTTGACATCGGAAATCCTGCGTCCCATCGGGTTCATGGCGACGGAATTGGCCATCCGCACGATCTGGGTGCTGATCAACGGCTCGGCGCCTACCAGTCTGGCGAGTCGTTCCATATCCGGCTCTCCTTCCTTCAGCAATGCGCGAATCTTGAAGGCAATGTCCAAAAGCGTAGGAAACGCAATACGCTGACCGGGCTGGTCATTGGCGATGTTTTCCAGAATCTTGAGAACAATGGGATTATTCACGCAAGGATGGCCGATGGAAGTGTCTCGTGATCTTACCCTGTATTCGATAGACAATGGGTGACGAGACGTACAGGGCGTCCGGCGAAGTCGATGCGGCGCGGAAACGGCATGTTCCGCAGCAAGACGCTACGCATTTCGCGTGAACCATTCTGGATTTCACGTTGTCGCGCTTCCTTGCCGGGTCCCCTCCAGGAAGGGTAAACACAAAAGGATGAACACGATTGCCCCGGACGGTGGTTTTGTCCTGTTCAAGGCGAGAGGTGCTATCCTGCGACATCCGCGAACATGCAGGGTACATGGCAAGCGGGATTTCTGGCGTGACGCGTATCGAGATCACGCAAGGCATGCGTAACGTTCATCATCAAAGGGGTTCACCATGGATTTCATCGTTGTGGGCGCGGGTTTTGCCGGCAGCGTTGTCGCGCGCGAACTGGCGGACGCGGGCCGGAAAGTGCTGTTGCTGGAGAAGCGGGAACATATTGGCGGCAATGCCTATGACGCGTCCGACAGGCATGGCATTCTGGTGCATCGCTATGGACCGCATATTTTCCACACCAGTATCGAACGGGTCTTCCAGTATCTTTCCCGTTTCACCGACTGGCGGCCCTACGCGCACCGGGTGCGCAGCGTTGTAAACGGCCAGTCCTATCCCTTTCCCATCAACCGGGAAACGCTCAACCGGCTTTATGGTCTGGATCTGGATGAAGTTGGCGCGGCGGCCTTCTTTGAAAAAGTCCGCGAACCGCGCGAGCCTGTCCTGACCAGCGAAGATGTCGTGCTCAATTCGGTGGGGCGGGATTTATACGAGAAATTCTTCCTGAACTATACGCGCAAGCAATGGGGGATGGAGCCTTCGCAATTGAAAGCGGGCGTGGCGGCGCGCATTCCAACGCGCACGAACACGGACGATCGTTATTTTACCGATACGTTCCAGTACATGCCCCGTCATGGCTATACGGAAATGTTCAAGGCAATGCTGGATCATCCCAATATCCAGTTGCGACTGGGCGTTGATTTCCTGGCGGAAAAAGACACGCTCACCCGCCGCGATCCGGTGGATGGCGCGACGCCGCATATTGTTTACACGGGACCGGTCGATGCCTGGTTCGGTTTCTGTTTCGGGCGTTTGCCATACCGCTCGCTGCGTTTTGAGCACGCGCATCTGCCGGATGTCGAATCCTACCAGGAAGTCGGCACGGTCAATTATCCCAACGACCATGCCTATACCCGCATCACGGAATACAAACATCTCACCGGGCAGAGCCATTCCGGAACTTCCATCATGTATGAATATCCGGTGGCGGATGGCGATCCCTATTATCCCGTTCCCAGCACGGATAACGAACAACTGCTCCAGCGGTACCGGGAACGCGCGAAGGAAGAAAAAAACGTGACGTTCATCGGTCGCCTGGCGGAATATCGCTACTACAACATGGACCAGGTCGCGGATGCTGCCCTGGCAGCCGCCGGAAAATTGCTGGACAGGTAATCATGCGCATTGCCTTTTTGTGCAAACGCCGGTACATGGGCAAGGATGTCATTCTTGACCGCTACGCGCGGCTTTATGAAATCCCGCATCAACTGGCGCGCCTTGGGCATGAAGTATGTGGATTCTGCCTGAGTTACCAGGGACATGAAGAAGGCCAATGGCGGCACGAAATCGCGGGAAGCGGCAGTCTTGAATGGTGCTCGCGCACGCTCGGACGCTTGATTCTTCCTGGGTTGCTCGCGTACCCCGCGCACATCTTGCGGCGCGTGGGGCAATTCAGGCCGGATGTTCTGGTTGGCGCTTCCGATATTCCGCACGTCGCGCTGGCGCAATGGCTGTCTACCCGGTTGAACGTCCCATACGCGGTGGATTTGTATGACAACTTCGAGGGATTCGGGCAGGCGCGCATTCCCGGCCTGGTGAAGGTCTTGCGCCGCGCCACGCGCCACGCCGCGCTGGTTACGACGACCAGCGACCTGCTCAAGGAATTGGTGGAAACCGGATACCGCGCGCGGGGAACGGTGATTTCCATGCCCAGCACGATCGACAAGGCAGTTTTTTTCCCCAGGGAGAAAGCTGCGTGCAGGCGGGCGCTGGGTTTGCCGGAAAATGCGATACTGGTCGGAACAGCGGGAGGACTGCTCGCAAACAGGGGAATTGATGTTTTGTACGAAGCCTGGCCAGGAATCGCGGCGGAATATCCCGACGCGCGACTGGTATTGGCGGGTCCGGCAGACCGGAGCCACCCTCCGCCAAACCGGAAAGATGTCATTTATCTCGGTTGTCTGCTGCACGCCAAAACAGCGGAATTGTTCAATGCGCTGGATCTGGGAATCATTTACCTGAAAGATACGCTCTTTGGCCGTTACTGCTTTCCGCAAAAGGCATATGAAATGATGGCTTGCCGCCTGCCAATCGTCGCTGCCAATGTCGGCGCCATGCCGGCCATGCTCGAAAACGCGGGAAGTCTTTACCAGGCAGAAAGCAGCGCCAGCCTCGCGCAGGCAATCCGCGCCAATATCGAAACACCTTCAATTTCCAGGAACAAGATCCGGGATTGGCAAGAAATCATTGCCCAGATGGAACATTCCCTGCGCGAAATCCAGCGTGTTCACCCGAATATGGACAACGTGGCTTGTTGAAAAAAAGATAATCGATTGCGGCAATCCCGTGCCAGGCGCGCAATGCCGGATCGACCATGGATTCCCTGCGCGAGACAACCCTGGTTCGACGAATGAACCCATCCGGAGGATGTCGGATATTGCTGTCGTCACGCCCGATACTGGTCACACGGGCTTTGTTGACGACATGGTTTGTCATTGAATCTCAAGCTCTACGGAATGCATTACCTCCAATTTCCCTTTCCTGAATCCATAAGCCGTAATTGCAATCTTTCCTCTGGCTTCTTTTGGCACATCGAAAAAGAACGTATTCTTGAAGGCCAATCCATCTACCTTGGTGTCCATGAGCATAAAATCCGAATCTTCAAATTCGTATTCAATCATGATTTTATCCAGTTTTTCCTGGTATATATCAATAGAAGCCGTTTCTCCGGGAGTTAATCTGGAAGATGAATCAGGGTTTATGACCAATTTACCTTCAATGACGTCATTCGATGCATATTGCCAGTGCCGATTGTCGTTCGTACTCGACGCCGGGCGATTGGCTGACGCGCCATCAATGCCCGTATTGAAGTAAGGAATCATTGGGATTTGCTGCGCCAAGGTTGGCGTAGACGCGGCGGCCGCCAGGCATAAACCGGCAATGGCCCTGAGCGCCAGTTTGCGTAAAAATCGGGAACAGGCGGATTCTGGAAAGCCAGGGTCACAAAACGCGACAGGCGTCAATATGGCGCAGTTTGCGGATTGTCGATCAGCCAGGATCGCGTGCGAAGAATAAGTTCCAGGAACGCTGGAGTTATTTCCTGTTTCAGGGTTTGTTCGCATGTCAAAATCTCCTTGTGGTAAATCCCGCTCCGGGATCAGGGGAGGAGTGCGCCTTTACACCTCATGCATTCGGGCCAAGGCATGTTTTGCATGATAGCACCTTGCATGTCCGCCGGGCGCTTGCCGTAAACAACGCGCGGTTGGATCGAACAACACCCGAATCGCCCGCGTCCGTGGGCCTGTGTCTGACATTTCAGCCCTGCAGCATCCAGATCGAGCAGCACGACTGCATGGTCGAACTGTTCGACGCCGTAGCCCGCGTCAATACCCTGCTGGCTGACTTGCCGCGCGACATTCGGGGCTGCGCCAGCCGGTCATTTCAGGCAAAAGCCCGGGGCTGGAGAAATCGGCTCGGTCCACCATGTCGCACAGAGTCACCTCTCATGGGTCCTGAAAATGCCGGGGGCAACCTGGGCATGGCCAGTACGCTGCTGTGCCATCTGGCCGAAAACCGCCAGTTTGTTCCTTATGTGCTTGTCAACTTTTTCCAGAATTCAATCGGCGAAGGAATTCCGGGATTGCTGGTTGCCGAAACCCAGGACCTGGTTCAGCAGCCGTCCCAGGCGCGCGCCGGCGGTGGCGAGGCGCCGGTTGGCCAATGCCTGCGCGCGGCGGTGGAATTCCGGCGTCAGGCGGGTGATCGGGCCGGTTCGCGCGGGATATACCCTGCCCTCCTGTTTTACCAGGGCGCGGCTTTCGGTGAGCCATTGCGCCACATTGCCCTGCGCTGGCGCGGGCAGGGCCGCGAGCCGGCGCAAAGGCGGTTCCAGTTGCCTGCCGCGCAGCCATGGCGCGCCAGGCAGGTCATCCCAGTAGGCGTGCAGGGACGTGAACGCTTTCTTGCCTCCGGCGTGGGGATTTTCGACTGGAAATCCATTGCCACCGCCATCGTAGCGGCCCGCGGTGTGCAGGGGCTGATGGATGTCCCCTGTCAGGTGGATGACCCAGGGCAGGGCGTAGACACGCCGGTCTGCGCTTCCTTCCGCCAGGTCGCGCGCCAGTCCCTGCAATCGCGTGTCGATTTCACCCTCGGGTGTCGTGCGTCGCCGGTTTTCTTCCGGAGTATCCCGGAAATGCCAGTTGCCGTGCCGCAGCATGTCCGGGAAACCGGGCAACCGCGCCGTCGGTTTTTCCCCGGGATCGTGAAAACGCCGGTCATGGCGGATTTCGTCCGCCCAGGTCGAGGCTTCCAGGAAAACGCCGTAGGCGGCGTCCGCCTCGCGCTGGCGTTTCAGCCAGCGGGCATAGTCGGGGTGGCGCAGCAGCAGCGCGGAGGCTTGTTGTCGTGCTGTCGGGGTCATTCGTTGCCACGCCAGCGCCGCGACCAATCGATGTCCGGCAGCGTTCCATGCCAATGCCGGAGCGGGAGGCCAGAACGCTGGCAGCAAGAGAAGAGCCGCCACAAGCTGGCGCGCGCTCATGGCGGCGACAGATTCGGGAAAGACATCAAACCCTCGCCAGCACCAATTTGTACGCCTGTCCGCTGTCGATGGAAAAGCGGATCATGTCCCCGGGAACCCCCGCGTTTTCCGGTTCAGTGGCGAAAGGCTGGCGATGTGCGGCGCGCGCCGGATGGCAAGGATGCCGATACCGCCAGGCGCTTCCAGCGCGGGGAGATCGGCGCCGTGACAGCCCGATCGGGACTGTCCCCGCCGGGACGACGATGCTTTCCGGTTTCACGCGGCGTTTTTCCCTGTTGGAAAACATGCTCTTCCGGATGCGTCCGGAGGGAGCCGATTCTAAAGAATATTCCAAACTTTTGATATAATCAGAAGGCATTATGGAAAGTTCGACACCATGAAACTCCAACAGCTCCGTTACATCGTCGAGGTCGCCCGCCAGGGACTCAATGTCTCCGACGCCGCCGAGGCCCTCTATACCTCGCAACCAGGTGTTTCCAAGCAGATCAAGCTGCTGGAAAACGAACTGGGCGTCACCATCTTCGAGCGCAGCGGCAAACGCTTTACCGGCATCACGGAACCGGGGCACGCCATTCTCGAGGGGGCGGAACGAATCCTGCGCGAAGCGGAAAACCTGAAACGCCTGGGCAAGGACCACGCCAGCGGCGATTCCGGCGCGCTGGTGCTTGCCGTCACCCACAACCAGGCCCGCTACGTCCTGCCCACCATCATCCAGACCTTCGTGGCGCACTATCCCAGGGTCGAACTCGCCCTGCGCCAGGGCACGCCCGCCCAGATCGCCGAATGGGTGGAAAACGGCGGCGCGGACATCGGCATCGCCACCGAGGGACTGGACGACAAGCCCGGCCTCGTCACCCTGCCGGTGCGGCAATGGCATTACTGCGTGATCGCGCCCACCGGGCACCCCATCCTGAAAATCCGGCATCTTGCCCTCTCGTCGCTTGTCCGCTGGCCGCTTATCGTTACCGATTCCATCGGTATCAACGCGGCCTTCCAGCGCCAGGAGCTGGAGCCGCAGATCGCCCTGACCGCCCTGGACGCTGACGTAATCAAGACCTACGTGGCGCTGGGCCTGGGCCTGGGCATCATCGCCGATTTCGCGTTCGACCCGACGCGGGATACCGGCCTTGTCAACATTGCCGCTGCGCACCTGTTCGAATCCAACACGACCCGGCTGGGGCTGCGTCGCGGTGTCTTCCTGCGGCGGTTCGAATACGATTTCATCCAGCTTTTCGCTCCCCATCTGGACCGCCATGCCGTGGAGCGCACCTTGCAGGGTGGTGGCGAATCCTACCAGCTTTGACGCCATGCAAGCCTATCTCGACCTGATGCGCCACGCGCTGGAAAACGGCGAGGACAAACCCGATCGCACCGGCACGGGCACGCGCTCCGTATTCGGCTGGCAGATGCGCTTCGATCTCGCCCGGGGCTTTCCGCTCTTGACCACCAAGAAGCTGCATCTGAAATCCATCATTCACGAACTGCTCTGGTTCCTGCGGGGGGAGACCAACATCGCCTACCTGAGAGACAACGGCGTGCACATCTGGGACGCCTGGGCCGATGCCGATGGAAACCTGGGGCCGGTCTACGGGCGCCAATGGCGGCACTGGCCCAAACCCGGCGGCGAGGTTGACCAGATCCGCATTCTCGTCGAACAACTGAAAGGCAATCCCGATTCCCGCCGCCACATCGTCACCGCCTGGAATCCGGCGGAAGTCGACCACATGGCCTTGCCTCCCTGCCATTGCCTTTTCCAGTTCTACGTGAGCGCTCCTTCCGCGCGCGGACAAAGAAAGCTTTCCTGCCAGCTCTACCAGCGCAGCGCGGACATTTTCCTGGGCGTTCCCTTCAACATCGCCAGTTACGCGCTCCTCACCCTGATGCTGGCGCAAGCCTGTGGCTACGCGCCCGGCGCATTCGTGCATACTTTCGGTGACGCGCATCTTTACCGCAACCATTTCGAGCAGGCGCGGCTGCAACTGCGCCGCGCGCCGCGCGCCCTGCCCGTCATGATCCTCAATCCGGCGGCGCGGGATCCTTTCGCCTTCCGGTACGAGGATTTCCAGTTGAAGGATTACGATCCGCATCCCCACATCGCCGCGCCGGTCGCCGTATGACCCCGGCGCTCGAAACCGCGTGGCAAGCGCTCCGGGCGCACGCCGGACAGATACGGCCCCTGCATCTGCGCGCGCTTTTCGCCGGGGATACCGGTCGCTTCGAGGCGTTCTCGCTCGCGCACGGCGATCTCCTCCTGGATTTTTCCAAGCAGCGCCTTACCGCTGGAACGCTCGCGCATCTTCACGCGCTCGCCGAAGCGGCGGATGTTTCCGGCTGGCGGCGCAAGATGTGGGCGGGCGACATCATCAACCACACGGAAGGCCGCGCCGTGCGCCATGTGGCGTTGCGCGCCCCCGACGCGGAAGCGCCACCAGAGGTCGTGCGGACCCGCCAGCGCCTGCGCGATTTCTGCGACGCCATCCACACGGGAAAGCGACGCGGTCACACGGACGCTCCCTTTACCGATGTGGTGAATCTCGGCATTGGCGGTTCCGATCTTGGGCCGCGCATGGCGGCGCATGCCCTGCGCGCTTTCCGGCGGCCGGGCCTTTCCGCGCATTTCGTTTCCAACATCGACGGAGCCGATCTGCTGCCGCTGTTGCAGCGCCTGAATCCCGCGACCACGCTCTTCATCGTCGCCAGCAAAACCTTCGGCACACAGGAGACGCTTGCCAACGCCAGCTCCGCGCTTGCCTGGCTGCGGGCGCGGGTCCCCGCCGAAAAAGCGGGGGAAATCGCGGCGCGGCATTTCGTCGCGGTTTCCAGCAACCTGGAAGCCGCCGCGGCGTTCGGCATTCCCCCCGAACAGGTCTTCGGCTTCCAGGACTGGGTGGGCGGGCGCTTCTCCCTCTGGTCACCGGTCGGTCTCGTCCTGGCGCTCGCCATTGGCTTTCCGCAGTTCGAGGCGCTGCTGGCCGGCGCGCATGCGATGGACCTGCACTTCCTGTGCGCCCCGCCCCGGGAAAACCTGCCGCTCACCCTGGCGCTCCTCGATGTCTGGAACGTAAACGGCCTGCATGCCCAAAACCATGCTTTCTTCCCCTACAGCCAGTCGCTGGAGCTTTTTCCGGTTTACCTGCAACAACTGGAAATGGAGAGCGCCGGGAAATCCGTGGACCGCCAGGGCGCGCGCTGCGCCTACGCTACCGCTCCCATCGTCTGGGGAAGCGCCGGAACCAACGGACAGCATTCCTTCTTCCAGTTGCTGCATCAGGGAAACCAGCTCGTCCCCTGTGATTTCCTGCTCCTCGGGCGTCCGGATTTTCCCCTGCCCGGCCACCACGCGCAGATCATCGCCAACGCGCTCGCCCAGTCCGCCGCGCTCGCTTTCGGACAGACAGGCGAAGAAGCCCGCGCTGCCGGCATTCCGGAACACCTGGTTCCCTACCGCACCTTTCCCGGAAACCAGCCCTCCACCACGCTTGTGCTGGACCGCCTGACGCCCCATTCCCTGGGACAACTGCTGGCCCTCTACGAACACAAGGTGTTCTGCCTCGGTGTCCTCTGGAACCTCAACGCCTTCGACCAATGGGGCGTGGAACTGGGAAAGCAGATGGCGAAGAGCATCCTGCCGCACCTGACCGGCGGCGCGCCGGACACCGCGGCGCTGGACGCTTCCACGCGCGGACTGTTGCGCGCGCTGGGCAAGTCCTCGCAACCGGGCTGAATCCCGTTCCCGGGAGCCGATCCGCCCGCAAACCCCGAAAATCCACGGTCGGGGTTTGCGGGCGGATCGCGTTGCGGGGATGAAAAAAATCCCCCCGGGAATTCGTTGCCGGGAGGGGCTTTGCCAGTGGTCCCTGTTCCTTGTCAGCGCTTCATCCGCGACGCCGCGCGCCACGGGAACGCCCGGAATGCGCGCGTGATCGTGTCCGTCCGGCCATCGGCGACCCACCGGGCGCGCACCAGGACACCCCGGCAGACAAGGATCACTTCGCCGTCCAGCCGTTGTAACGACAACGGGCGGGCAGGTACTTGGCAGTTTCCTTGAAAGTCTTTGCACTGGCGTTGCTCATGACACACCCCCAGACGATGGAGCCAACGCTGGGATTGGCGCTGTTGTTTGTATTGCCCCCGGCGGCGCCCCCGGCGGCGGCGATACCATCCGACAGGGCATGCTCGGGAGTCCCGTTACTCTGGATCTTGCCAAACCCCGGGAACAACGAAACGATAAGCCCCAGATCATTCAGTTTCTTGTTCTTGCCGCCATAAACGATGGCGATGTGAGAGTTGATCGTGGTCCCTGCCCCTCTTATCCGGATGAGTTTCACATTGGCTGTTGGCTTGAATTGGTAGCTGTAGCTACCTTTGGGCGACGGGCCAGAGCCGGGATAATCCACCGGGGCAATCTTGCCATTGTTGACCCAGTAATCAAGGAAGGCCACTTTGGCGCCCCCCGCGAGTTGCAGCCCTTCGGCGACATAGGCGCGGATGGTGTACTGCTGATAGGCAGGCAGCGCGATGGCGGCAAGGATGCCGATGATGGCGACGACGATCATCAGTTCGATGAGCGTGAAGCCGCGCTGGAGGGGGTGTGCGATGTGTTTCATGTGATGCTCCTTTGGAAAGAAAGAGAAGGAAGAACAAAAAAGCCGCGGACGCATGCAAAAACACGCGCCCGCGACCAGGGTGGTGAAGCAAGGAAAAACGAAGAAACCGAAAAAGCCGGAAGGAAAAAGAAAACCGGAAAACCCGGAAGGAAAAGACGAGGTCCTGCGGACAGCAATTGTCCTGCGGACGGCAATTATCCCCGCGCGCGCCTTCGTCATTGCGAGGAGCGAAGCGACGTGGCAATTCATGGAACGGTTCAACAATCCGAAACGCCGGAGCGGGCTGCAAGGCCGTCTGGATTGCCACGGGCCTTCGGCCCTCGCAATGACGGGGGTTTGGAGGGTTGCGGGAAAAATTGCTGTCCGCAGGGTTGCTGTCCGCAGGACCGGGCCTGCGGCTCTCGCAATGACGAAGGTTTGGAGATTTGGGATGCTTCTGTGGGCGGTTGTTTCGCTGTTGTGGGCCTCCGTCCCAAAGTAGCGGGAGCATCCTGCTCCCGACCACACCAAGGGGAGCAGGATGCTCCCCCCACTTTATCGTCATTGCGAGGGCCGTAGGCCCGTGGCAATCCAGCCGGTCTCGCGGACTGCTCCAGCATTCCGGAAAACCCAACCGCCGCGTGGATTGCCACGTCGCTTCGCTCCTCGCAATGACGCGTTGGAGCGTGGGCGCGAGAACGCGGGGAAATGCGCCCGTGACCGGGACAACAAAACGGGAAAAAGCGGGAAAACCAAGGAAACGGAAAGGAGAGGAAAAGCGAAGGGAAAAGAATCCGGCGTTTTCCAAACGCCGGAAAGTTTTCTCCGTTATCTGTAGATAACGGAGAAAACTGTGCGTTGTGCGTTGTGCGTTGTGCGTTGTGCGTTGTGCGTTGTGCGTTGTGCGTTGTGCGTTGTGCGTTGTGCGGGCGCGGGGGGGGGGGGGGGCGGGCCCCCCGCAGGAAGCGCCCGCCCCCCGCACCCGCAAACCCCGGGGGCAACCGTGGAAATCGTCAAGCGCGGCGAACGACGTGCCTTCACCGTACTGCCCAGGCGATGGATTGTGGAACGCGCGTTCGCCCAGGCTGGACAAGCGCGGGCCTCTCTGGAAAAACCGCGAGCGAAAACTCCATTCCAGATCGCGGTTCTTCCTCTTCTCCTTCCTCGCCTTCTTTCATTGAAAAAACTCTAAACAGGTTCTTGAATGCTTGGCTCCCCGACAAACTGGCGCAATGTGAAGTCAGCACGACGCGCCAATCGGAGCCCGGGCAATCCGTTCGATGGTTGCAACGCCGCGGGAGGAAACCCAATGGACGCGCCAAGCGCCGATTGCTTGTTCCACCGTGCCTGTACAATGCTCGCCATGAAACGACATCTTCTGAT
>JAISME010000033.1 GCA_031276915.1 Zoogloeaceae bacterium | reverse complement strand
CGGCGGCGTGAAGAACGGAAACTCGCCCAAGGGTTTCTCCGAGACTGGAATCTTTTCGATGTCGAAGGCGACCACCGGGCCAGTGGCGGCTTCCGGGGCTGCGGGCGTCACGGGCGCAGAGGGGGTCGCTGGCGCGGAAGAAGGCGCGGGCTTCTCCGCATTCTTGTCGCCACAGGCCGTCATCAACAACGCCGCGCACAGGGTGAGTGTGGTCAGGAGCGTCTTTCGGTTCAGATTCATCTTGCTTGCCTTTCCATGAGAATAAAAACGCGGCGAGTGTACAACGGCAAGCCGCCAAGGTGGCGGAAGCATCCTGCTTCCGTTGTCTTCAGGGGAGCGGGCCAGTCAAACCAGGGGAACCTGTCCGTTTCGGCCTGCAAGGGGAAGATACAAAGGCGTTCTGTCCCCGCCCTTTGTGCAACGAACAACGGCGAGGATGCCGGCGCTTCCGCGAGCGTTGCGCGGGAGCGGGATGCGCCCGCTACTTTCTACAGCTTTACAATTTCCACGCGCCGGTTCCTGGCCTTGCCTTCTTCGGTGGCGTTGCCGACGATGGGTTTGGAGGCGCCGAAACCCGCCGATTGCGGGCGGCTTCGCGGGAATCTTCCTGGCGAGCAGCGCGCCGAACACGGCGGCGGCGCGGTTTTCCGGAAGCGTCTGGTCATGGCCGTCCGCGCCCGTGTTGTCGGTGTGGCCTTCAATGCGAATGCAGATTACCCCACGCTGAACGCGTGAAGTCTTGCGTGTGAAATGTTGTGGAATGGATGAGAAACCGCTTGACGAATGGTCCTTCCGGACAGGCGTGCCGGGGGTGAGCGCAAAACATAGGGGGTGTTTGCCCTGATGGACATCGTGGCGGATTCAGTGCTCGCGGCGTGGACAGGCTGGCCTGGGCCGTTCAGAATGCGAGCCTTGGCCCCTGGGCGTGTGATGTGAAGAACCTTGATCCCTTTTTCGGTGACGTGTTTCGCCTGGAAGATTTGTCTTTGCCGCGTCCGGCTGACGGATATGCTGTCCAGCGCCTGGGGCATGACGAAATCCTGGATCGGGCGACCGGTGTTTTTCTGCCGGTCCGCCATCCGCGTCTCGAAGGATTGTTCGCCTGTTTCGCCAGGGCGCGCGCGGCGGCGGAAGCGTGGCAGGCTCGTCAGGAGCCGACTGTCCGGGATGCCCTGGCGATCGTCCCGGCGGCATTCGATCCGGTTTTCATGCGGCATGTCCTGATCCATGGCGTCCTGATGCCGCGGTTGACCGTGGACGAGGAAGCCGTTTACATCATGCCGCGCAAGAGATAGAAAATACCGGCGGCCATGAATGCCGAAAAAGGAACGGTAATGACCCAGGTGGCGACGATTTTCTTGACCTGCGCGCGTTTCACGACTTCACGGCGATAGACTTTTTTGAGATCCCTGCGCTCGGGTTTGGAGAAATTGGCGGGGTCGAGGCGCAGCTTGGCTTTGTGTTTCAGTTCCGCGAGCATTTCTCCCTTTTCCTTCACGGAAGCGGAATTGAAGCGCGCCAGAAAGGTGTCGATGGCTTCCAGATCGTCTTCCGGGTGGTGAGCGCGGATTTCCGCCTCGATGCGGGCGTAGTTCGCAATCAGGTATTCACGCAGGAAACCGACGCCAAAAACGCCACCTACGGCGATGTGGGTGGAACTTACCGGTAATCCGAGGTGGCTGGCGACGATAACAGTCATGGTGGCCGACATGGCGACGCAGTAGGCGCTGATTTTGTCCAGCTCCGTGATTTCCGAACCCACGGTGCGAATCACCTTGGGGCCGAAAAGTCCAAGTCCAACGGAAATTCCGATCGCGCCAACGACCATCACCCAGAGCGGGATGGCGGCTTTGTCGGCTATTTCACTTCCGGTCGGGGAAATGGCGTCGTAGATCGCGGCCAGCGGGCCCACTGCGTTGGCGACATCGTTGGCGCCGTGCGCGAAGCTCAAAAGCGCGGCGGAAAAAATCAGGGGCAGGGTAAAGATCTGGTTTACGCCTTCCCGGCTGTTTTCGATGCGGTGCGCCCGCGCTCGCAACAGTGGACGCAGCAGGAGGAAGGCCAGCGCCCCGACGGCGAGACCGGACAGTCCCGCCTGCGTGAGCGTAACCTGCCAGATGTTGGAGAGCCCCTTGAGCAGCAGGTAAACGGTAAAGACGCAGACCATGAAGGCGATCAGGATCGGCACATTTTCCACCGCCGCCGCGGTCATGTCCCTCCGATCGATAATCGCGCGCTTGACCAGGAGTAAAAGCAAGGCGGCAACGATGCCGCCCAGGAGCGGTGAAATCACCCAACTGGCAACGATACTGGTGATTACATCCCAATGCACCACCTCCGGACCGGCCGCGGCGATGCCCGCGCCAAGCACCGCGCCGACAATGGAATGCGTGGTGGAAACCGGCGCTCCCATGGCTGTGGCGATGTTGAGCCACAGCGCGCCCGCCAGGAGCGCGGACATCATGAGCCAAATGAAAATGTCGCCGCCGGGAATGCGCGCCGGGTCGATGATGCCGCTGCGAATGGTCGCCACCACATCGCCGCCGGCAATCAGGGCGCCGGCAGCTTCGAATATCGCGGCGATCACCAGCGCGCCGCCCATCGTGATGGCCTTGGATCCCACGGATGGTCCAACGTTGTTGGCGACATCGTTCGCACCGATGTTCATCGCCATGTAACCGCCGATCATGGCCGCGATCACCAGGAGCACCGCGCCGCGTCCCACCGATAGGGTGCTGGAGTACAGCATGACGCAGATGATGAAAAAGAGCGCGATTCCAAACCGGGAGACTTCGCTGCGTCCCTTTCTGGTGGCCTTTTCGATTTCCTTGATGTCCTGAAAATCCATGAAGTTCTGTCCTTGGCTTTGGCTGCGGCGCGCGCATTATAAGTCAGGACTTGTGGACGACGATTTTCTTTGTCCCGGGGATATGATTCAATAATGACAGTCTTTCCTGTCCATCCGCTTTTCCGCCCGCCTCGCGGAAAAGGTTGCCACGCACGAAACCGGAAATGCAAATACCATGGAATATCTTGAAAACTGGCTGACGAAACTGGTTGGCGGAGACACGGCGACGGTGCTTGTCCTGCATGTCGGCATCGTGCTTGTCGCCGTCGTGATTTTCAATTTTGCGTTGCACCGGGCTTTGGTCCGGTTTGAAAAGGAGACGCGGCGCACGGCATCGTTCTGGGATGACGCGCTGGTTTCCGCCGCCCTGCGCCCGGTCGCGTTGCTGGCGTGGGTGGTCGGCCTTGCCTTTGCCGGGGAAATCGTCGAGGTGAAGACGGAAATCGCATTCCTGAAAGCCATACCGACCATCCGGACCATCGGGGTGATCGCCTGCCTTGCCTGGTTCTCGACACGCTTCATTCGCAACGCGCAGGAAGCGATCATCCGGCGCAAACTGGCGCGAGGCGAATCCATTGACCGCACCACGATGGACGCCGTGGGGCAGCTCCTGCGCATCGCGGTGGTCATCGTGGCGGCGCTGGTGGGCTTGCAAAGCCTGGGGTTTTCGATTTCCGGGGTACTGGCCTTCGGCGGGATCGGCGGGATCGCCGTCGGCTTCGCAGCCAAGGATCTGCTCGCCAATTTCTTCGGCAGCCTGATGATCTACCTCGACCGCCCGTTTGCTGTTGGCGATTGGGTCCGCTCGCCCGAAAAGCAGATCGAGGGTACGGTGGAGGAAATCGGCTGGCGGCTCACGCGTATCCGAACTTTCGACAAGCGTCCGCTCTACGTGCCGAACTCGGTGTTTGCCAGCATTACAGTGGAAAATCCCTCACGGATGAGCAATCGTCGCATCAACGAAACCATCGGCGTGCGCTATGACGACATCGACGCGGTCAAGGGCATCGTCGAGGACATCCGCGCCATGCTGCGCGCCCATCCGGAAATTGACACGGACCAGACACTGATCGTGAATCTGCTGCAATTCAACGAATTCTCGCTCGACATCCTGGTCTACACTTTTACCCGCACTACGGTCTGGGTCAAATTCCACGAGGTGAAGCAGGACGTGCTTCTGAAAATCGCCGACATCATTGCCCGGCACGGCGCGGAGATTGCGTACCCTACGCGCATCAGCTACAGCAGTCCCTTGCCATCCGCGCGGCCCGTGGAAAAAACTGGCGGCGACATTCGCAATATGTGAAGCGGGAAAGTCTTCCAGAGCGCTTTCCGGTATTTCCGCGCGGGCAAGAAGGGCAAAAAAAAACCGCCCAAAGGGGAAGGCGGTATCTAAAAAGATGGAATCAGCGGTTTCCGGCTTTTCCCATCTCTCTGGGGGTGGTTGTATTTTTTATGCGTTCATCTTAATACCAGTTCGCCCACTAATCCATAATAGTTATGTGTGATTTTGTAACATGGAATCACGGCATGTATGAAGCTGGTCTGGAAATCACGCAACACGTTTGCATGGCCCCGGAGTATCAGGGGCTGGGCGCATAGTCACGATTGCGCTGACGGGAAAGCGCCAGCCAGGCGAAAGTTCTTTCGACAGTCCATTGCCTGGGCAAGAGTTTGGGTAAGGGTTTGGGTAAAACCGGGCGAAACAACGAATCTTTCTGTGCCACTTGTGATTTGGTGGGCTGGAGCGTTTCCCGTGCCATTTTTCAAGCAGCTTCCGGGATCAGCCACATGCCCGGTTATGGTGTGAGCATGGGCCAGAACATCATGAAGCGCGCGCCGCCCAGGGGGGATTCGGTTGCCTTGACGTTACCGCTGTGCAGCTCCAGTACGCGCCGGCTGATCGCGAGCCCCAGTCCGTAGCCGCCCGTGGATCGGTCGCGCGAACGGTCCAGGCGGGCGAAGGCGGAAAAAATGTGCTCCCGTTCATGAGGAGGGATACCAATGCCATCGTCGTCGACGCACAACAGGAAAAGATTGTCGTCCACATAGGCGCTGACCAGGATCCTGCTGTGCGCGTACTTGGTGGCGTTGCGCAAGATGTTGCTGATGGCGTGCGCCATGCGGTTTTTGTCAATCAGGAGCATGAGGTTGGGGGGCAGGGCGTTCAAATCCAGTTCCATCTTCAGGTGCTGCCCAAGGATGCGCATGGCGTCGACCTGTTCCTCGACCCAGTCCGCGATCTTGACCGGAGTCGCGTTGAGCAGTTGGTTGTCGCGCTCGAAGCGGCTGTAGGTAAGGCTGGAATCCAGGAGCCGGTCCAGTTCCTCGAGATCGTTTTCCATCAGTTGCGACAGGCGCTGGCATTCCTCCAGCGTTTCGGTTTCGCTTACCATCTCCGCGATGAAGTGCAGCCGCGCGATGGGGGTGCGCAGCTCATGCGAGATGGCCGTGGAAAGTTCCTTCTGTACATTGACCAGATGCTGGATGCGGTCCGCCATGCTGTTCAGGGTCGAGGCCAGGGGCTTGAAAAGACGGCTTTCCACGTTGGGCAGGCGCGCTTCCAGATTGCCCTCGCCCAAAGTGTGGGCAATCTGGCGCAGGGATTCCATATCCCGGAAAATGGGCCGTCCGAAGAACCACAGGAAAATGCAGAAGAGCGCGCTGATGATGAACCAGGAGGAAAGCCGCACTGCGGCTTCTTGCGGCAAACCCAGGAAATTTTCGTTGAGGTCCGGATTGCCCAGCCTGTGGTTGATGACGAGAACCTGGTTGGTATCGGCGAGCGGGAAATAGAAGTTTGTCTCGTCCGCGTTGGCCGCGATCTGCCTGCGGTTCAGAAGATAGATCTGCGCCTTGGTGAGATTGAGGGATTCGCGTTCGACAAGATTCAGGTAAAAGGCGTATTTCTGGTTCAGGAACTCGACACGCTTTCCCCATTGGCTTTGGGGATAGCGCATCAGGTCGGTTTCGGTCATCAGGCAGGCCGCCCGCAGAAAACGGTTTTTCTGGAATTCGTTGGCGTGCTTGATGATCGCGTCGACAAAAACATCCGCAACCAGGGTCGTGACGATGAGGCACCCGAGCGCGAGGAAGTAGAACTTGAAAAAGGTGCTTGCCAAGGTCTGGAGGAAGGACTGGAGCGTCACTTCCTCGAATCTCCATGGCGATGCCGGCTTAATCCCAGTCATTTCGGCTGAAGAGATAGCCCTTGCCACGCACGGTCTTGATACGCCGGGGATTGTCCGGGTCGTCGCCGATCTTCTTCCGGAGCCGGGAAATGCGGGCGTCGATGGAGCGATCCAGACCGTCGAAACCGATGCCGCGCAGTTCCTGCAACAACGCCTCGCGGGAGAGCGTGGTGCCCGCGTGAAGCGCCAGCAGCCAGAGAAGATCGAATTCCGCCGTGGTCAGGTCCAGGGATCTGCCGTGCAGTTCCGCGGTGCGCGAGGCCTGGCTGATCCGAAACCCGCCGAACACCAGCTCGGCCGCTTGCCCTTTTCTTTCCTCCTGGTCGGGATGGCGGCGCAACAGCGCCTTGATGCGCGCCAGCAATACCCTGGGCTGCACAGGCTTGGAAATGTAGTCGTCCGCGCCCAGCTCAAGCCCCAGAATCTGGTCGAAATCCTCGTCCCGCGCGGTGAACATGAGAATAACGCCCGGGTATTCGGAACGAGTATTGCGGCAGATGTCGAACCCGTCCTTGCTCGGCAGCATGATATCCAGAATCACCAGGTCCGGTTGTTCGGAGAGGATGCGTTTTTCCGCTATATCCCCGCGTGTTTCGATGTTGACTTCGAAATCGTTGCGACGCAGGTATTCGGCAGTCAGGTTCGCCAGCCGCTGGTCGTCTTCGACAAGGAGAATGCGTGTGGTCATAAAAAGACACCTGCTGGTCCAAGGACAGAAATTGAATATGGTGGTGATGGGCAGGATCGAACTGCCGACCTGCGGGTTATGAATCCGCCGCTCTAACCATCTGAGCTACATCACCGGCAGACCGATACATTATAGTGAGGAGACGCAATGATGGCAACCGAAGAAAATTACCAATGCGCTTTATATATGTGTAATGCAATACTTCCTGCCTGTATATCTGCCCGGAATCCTGGAAGGCGCATATCATGGATGAACATACATGCGGTATTGTGTTTCGCGCGATCATGTGGATGAATGCCAAACAGTATTGTGGAATTTCCGCGCGTTGCTTTCTCCATAAATGAATATATCGTCTTCCCGTATCCGCCGCTGGTTTCTTCCGGGGGGTTACCATTTGAAAACAAGATAAATACTTTGTGTTCACTCCCAATAAATGACAGTAAGGAACCCTGGTTGACAGCGATTTCGATCGCTCGTCTCCATGCCGATATTTCCAGCCGACTTCGGCAGGCGGCTCCTTGCTGTTTACGCCGCATTTCGGGAGCATCCTGGCTCCCGACACCTGTCTTTCAGGCGCAGCGGGGGGCGGGAGCGCACATTCTTCAGCCTCGGGGGGCATCGACCGATTGCTGTTTTTTTCCTGTCTGGCACCCGTTTCCGCGTGGCGGAATCCGCGAGTGTTGTACAACCTATACAGAACATGCGCAGTGCGCTACAAACAGGACAGATGCAGGCATATATGATCCAGCAGTCAGTCTATTGTTGTGCCGATTCTGACGAAGTTGCCCTGGTTCTTGATATTTCTTGATCGGAACGTGAGAAGGAGCGGGTTGTGAGACCCATGATCGGGAAGTTGTCCATGCGACAGGCCGTTATTCCGGCACAAGCGCCGCGGGAAGGAAGGTGTTGCGCGCAATTCGGGGCAAAGGAATTTTGCCTCGAATTGTGCGCAACACACAACAGAAAGTCTTCTCCATTATCTGTAGGTAACGGAGAAGACTTTCCGGCGTTTCCCAAACACCGGATTCTTTTCTCTTCGTTTTTCCTCCCCTTTCCGTTTTCCGGGTTTTCCGCTTTTTCCCGTTTTGTCGTCGCGGGCGCGGATGCCCTGGATGAGCAACGGACTTGAGGGCATGCCCAAGGTTGCGTTACCCCGGTTCCGGGAAGCCGCCTCCAGGCAGCTACAACTACCAGTTCAAGCCAACGGCCAATGTGAAGGCAATTGAAATCTTTGCGTGCAAACTACCAGGCTACTTTCCATCCATTCGTATCCACATTATGGTGGCAAGAACAAGAGGCTGAATGATCTGGGCTTGATGATAGCGCCTGCGCCCGGATCCGGCGGATTCGGGGAAGACGGTCGGCTCGTTCGCCGCCTGGGAGAAGGCGGGGCTGACAACAACGCGGGCTCCATCATCTGGGCGTGTCACGCGGGGTTCGACAACACAAGACCTTTCATCGAACTCGCCAAATACCTGCCTGCCCGTTGCCGCTACAAGGGCGGCGCGAATGGAGGAGCCAGTGACAGACCGCTCCTGCCTGTCGCTCGAAACAGGCCGGGAAGGAAGGGTTCTGTGCATGTTGAAAGACACGGGAGCATCCCGCTCCCGTGTCTTGTGATGAAAAGAAGCGTATATCGGGGATTCCTTCCCGCGGAACCCGCGTGTCCCGGAGCGTTTGCGCCTTCCGCTGGGTCTGGAAAGCTCAGAACCCGCGAAATTCCGTAAATGCCGCGACTGGTTCGCGCTCCGTCACCAACTGGTTTTCCGGAGCGTCGGGGTCGGCGTGGCCCAGCGCGATGCCGCAGACGATGATTTCTTCCGCGCCGATGCCGAGCGTCTTGCGTATGGTTTCCGGGTAGTCGGCGAAAGCGGCCTGCACGCAGGTGTCGAGGCCCAGGGAACGGGCGGCGGTGATGAAGTTGCCGATGAAAATGCCATAATCGAGGAACATGCCGCGCCCCAACTGCCGGTTCATGGTCAGGATCAATCCCACGGGCGCATCGAAAAACCTGTAGTTGCGCCCGGTCTGTTCCGTCATGCGCTCCTTGTCGCCCTTGGCGATGCCGAGCAACTGGTAAAGCCCCAGACCAACCTTGCGGCGGCGGGAGAGCCAGGGTTCGGACCATTCCCTGGGATAGTAATCGAATTCGCGCTCCGCTTTCCGGCCGCTGGCGTAATCCTCCAGAATGGCGCTGGAGAGCGCTTCGCGGGCGCTTCCGGCCAGAGCGTAGACTTTCCAGGGTTGTACGTTGGTGCCGGAGGGCGCGCGGGCCGCCAGTTCCAGCAAGGCTTCGAGCGTTTCGCGCGGCACGGGCGCCGGCAGGAAGCGGCGGATGGAACGACGGGAACGGATGGCTTCCGCCACGGCGGCGGGAATGTTCGCGGGGGAGGGCGTTGTTGTCATGACCGGTTTTCCTTCTCTGTCAGAATATGGGACAAGGCATCGACCAGGGCCGCGCACTCGCCGGGGGTTCCGATGGTGATGCGCAGATGCTGGTTGATGCGCGCGCGGTTGAAATGCCGGACGATGATACCCCGGTCTCGCAGGTGGCGCGCCAGTTTCGCCGCGTCGCGCCGCGGGTGGTGGACGAACACGAAATTGGCCTTCGAGGGGATGACCTGGAAACCCAGGCCGATGAGCGCGTCAGCCAGACTGTCGCGGCTTTCCATGACAGCGCGCCGGTTGCGCTCGAACCAGTCTGTATCGTCCATGGCGGCGCTTGCCCCGATGATCGCCAGATGATCGAGCGGATAGGAATTGAAGCAGTTCTTGACCCGTTCCAGACCCTCGATCAAGTCCGGATGCCCGACCGCGAAGCCGACGCGCAGCCCCGCCAGGGCGCGGGATTTCGAGAAGGTTTGCGTCACCAGCAGGTTGGGATGGCTTCCCGTCAGGGCAATCGCCGTTTCCGCGCCGAAATCCACGTAGGCTTCATCGACCGTCACCACCGAATCGGGATTGGCGCGCGCGATACGCTCGATGTCCGCGAGCGCGAGCGCCCTTCCCGTCGGCGCGTTGGGATTGGGGAAAATGATGCCGCCATTGGGGCGGCCCTGATAATCCTCCGGACGGATGGCAAACGTTGCGTCCAGGGGAATTTCCGCATGGGCGATGCCGTACAGTCCGCAGTACACCGTATAGAACCCGTAGGTGATGTCCGGCAGGAGAAGCGGCGCTTCATGCCGGAACAGCGCCTGGAAGATCACCGAGAGCACTTCGTCGGAACTGTTGCCGACGAACACCTGCCGCGGCGTAATGGCATGGCGGGCGTAATGACGGGCGATGGCCGCCTTCAGGCGGTCGCCGTCCGGATCGGGATAGCGCGCCAGGCGCGCGCCGTCCTCCTCCAGCGCCGCGCGGATGGCGGCCACGGCCTTCGGTGAAGGCGGATAGGGGTTTTCGTTGGTATTGAGCTTGATCGGCGCGCCGTCCCTGGGCTGCTCGCCCGGAACGTAGGGGTCGAGATCGTAGACAACGGTGCTCCAGTAACGGCTCATGCCGGACGCCCGCGTTCGATACGGGGAATCGGGAGTTCGATGGACAGGCCCGTGTCGTTCCGGCGTTCCGGTTGCGCGAACGGGGCGCCGGGCGTCGCCGTGGCGTCTCCTGTGATGCGGCGGTGTGTCATTGTGTCGTGTCCGCTGTCCGGGACGGCGAGGACGATGTGTCCAGCGCCACCGGCTGCAACTGGCCGACCGTCAGGGTATCGTCGCCGAACCATGTTTGCGCGGCGGCTTGCACATCCTCTGCCGTGACGGTTTCCAGACGGGCGAGCCAGGCGTCGATGTCCCCGGAGGTGAAGCCCAGGATGCCCATCATGCCGAATTCCATGGCCTGTCCGAACATGGAATCCCGTTTGTAGACCTGTGCCGCGATCACCTGCGCCCTGGCGCGCCGCAATTCCGCGTCGCTCACGCCTTCGCGGGCGATGCGGGTAATTTCGTCGCGCAGGGCGGATTCCAGCGCCTCCGGCGTCGAATCGGGCGTGGGCGAGCCGTAGAGGTAGAACATGGCGGGACCGCGACTGATGGCGTCGTAGGACGCTCCCGCGCTGGTTGCCAGGCGCTGTTCCCGCACCAGGCGCCGGGGCAGGCGCGCGGCGTCGTGACCATCCAGGATGGCGACGAGCATTTCCAGGGCAAAGGGTTCCACCGGACCGTCCATGCGTTCGATCTTTGGCGCTTTCCAGCCCATGAGCAGATAGGGAAGCTCCGCCGGCCCCTTGACCAGGAGGCGGCGCATCCCTTTTTGGGGCGGTTCCGCCTGCGGACGCCGGACCGGCAGGGGGCGGGGTTTCAGGACGCCGTAGCGCCTTTGCGCCAGCTTGAAGACAGCCTCGTGCGCCACATCGCCCGTCACCACCAGGATTGCGTTGTTGGGCGTGTACCAGGTGGCATGCCAGGCCCTGGCGTCCGCCGCCGTCATGTTTTCGATGTCGTTCATCCAACCGATCACCGGACGCCGGTACGGATGCGCCTGGAAAGCCACGGCATTGGATTGCTCAAACAGGAGCGCGTGCGGATTGTCCTCGGTGCGCAGCCGCCGTTCTTCCATCACCACCTTGCGTTCCTGGGCGAATTCTTGCGGGGCCACGCTCAGGTGACGCATCCGGTCCGCTTCCAGCGTCATCATTTCGTCGAGCTTTTCCCTGGGGACCTGCTGGAAATACGCGGTGTAATCGTTGCTCGTGAAGGCGTTCTCGTGACCGCCCGCCGCCGCGACCCGGCGGCTGAATTCCCCGTCCGGCACACTGGGCGTTCCCTTGAACATCATATGCTCCAGCATGTGCGCGAGGCCGGAGGACCCGTCAACCTCATCCACGCTGCCGACCCGGTACCAGACCATGTGCGTGACCACGGGAGCACGATGGTCTTCCTGCACGATGACTTTCAGGCCGTTCGCCAGCGTGGTCTCGAACGGATTGCCGGATGCGCCGCCGCAGAACGACAGCAGGAGCGCGGCCAGGTAGAAACGGGGAAGGAAACGCATGTCTTTGTCCTTGTTCGGATGAGGAGGGAAGGGGTTCATTTCAGTTTGCCGCGCACCACCCTGACCTTGGCGGGGTCCTTGACCAGGATGACGCCGCCATTGCCGCTCAGATTGCCGCACTGGCAGGCGGACTGGATGCGCGGCACGGAACTGACGATGCCGGAACATTCCGTGCATTCGTAATAGAGATCGCCGCCGGTGGGCAGATCATCCGGGGATGGCGCGGGTTCCACCGGGTGGAAAGTGTAGATCTTGCGCATGTCGAGCTTCATTTATTCTCCTTGTTTTGGCGGGGCCAATGAAAAATCGTTTGTCAATTATCGCATTCCGCCGCCTGCCGGAACAGGCGGTCGGCGCTCCGGGTTTCCCCCAGCGCATCCTGGAGGCGCGCCAGCGCCAGATAGGCTTCGCGGCAGGGGGAAAGCGCGAGCGAGGCTTCCAGGCAACTTTTGGCCTTGCCCCATAGCTGCTGGCGTTCGCACAGGCGTCCCAGCGCGAGCAGCAGGCGGCTGTCGCCAGGATGTTCGCCGAGCCAGGCCTCGGCGCGGGCGATGCGGGTCGTCATGATGCGAGTGACATTGCGATTCGCGTCCGGCGCGGTCGTATCGACGCCAAGCTGTCCGTACAGCGCGGCCAGATCGGAAGACCATTCGCCTTCCGAAAGCGTGGTTTCGATCAGTTCCGCGGCGGCTTCGTCCTTCCCCAGATGGCGCAGACTGGCGGCGACGGAATGCGCGAGTTGTGGCGTGCGTTCCTCGCGGCGCAAATGTCCGAAATAATCGAGCAGTTGCGCCGCGTCATTCTGGCGCTGGACAAGCGCCGCAGCATGCGTTTTCTGCCGGATGGCGGCGGCGGCCCCGGCTTGCAGGCCGCCGCGTTTCTCCAGTTGCCGCACAAGTTTCAGAACTCCGGCGGTATCGCCCAGTTTCTGTCGCGCGCGCAATTCCAGGCGCAGGGCGGCAATATGCCGTCCCGCCTCGCGCTGCAGGGTGGCAAGGCGCGCCAGGGCGCCGTGGAAATCGCCTTGTTCCACGGCGGTTTCCGCGTCGATCATGCTGGCGGCGGCGGCGGTTTCGGGCTGGGCCTCCCGCGCCCGCGCCAGCCACTGCGCCACCTTGTCCGGTTGCCGCAGGTGCTGGACCGAACGCGCGGCGAGCAGCGCGGCGATTCCCGGCGCGTGTTGCCGCCGCCAGGCTTCTTCCGCCTGCCGCAGCGCGTGACCGAAACGGCCTTCGAAAAGCAGGCGAATGGCGGTCATCAATGTCGCGTCCGCTTGTTCACGCTGGCGTTTTTCCCGCCAGGCGCGGGCGCGGGCCGGCAGTTTCAGCGTGAAGCGCAGGCTTTGCAGCAGGACATGGGCGAGGATGAAGCCCAGGAAAAGAATGACAATCAGGAAGTTGAGGCTGAAATCGATCCGCCAGGGCGGCAGCACGATGAAGACAACGCCATTGTTGTAGTGCGCGAGCAGGGCGATGGCAACCGCCAGGAAACAGAGACCGAGAAACCAGAAAAGGCCGCGCATGGCGTTCCTAGCGTTTTTCCCGGTTCGCCTTCAGGGTCTGCAAGGCGACCAGGCTGTCGTTGAGTGTCGGCGGTTCCGCCGCCAGCTCGGTGGCGGCGAGCTGTTGCAGGGCGGACAGCGCCGCTTCGACCGGTTTCGCGCTGACATTGAAATATTGCCGCAACCACTGCCGGGTTATCCGCAGCTCGTTACGGAAAGTCCACTGGTCGCGGGAAAGCAGCGCGAGGCGGGCGTTCAGCAGTCGCAGCTTGAGGTTTTCCCGCAGGATCAAGGCCTGGTCGGGACTCAGCAGCACCGGTTCCTGCCGGTCGAAACGCTGGATGCGCGCCATGCCTTTCAGTTCCCGCCAGCTTTCCCGCATGACCTGCCGCCACCAGGACACCGGCGGTTGCGTTGTCACCGCGGGTTTTTCGGCAGGATGTCCGGTAAAGGTCATGGCAAGCGGCAGCTTGTCGATGCCGGCAATGATGTTTTCCAGGCGCAGGCTTATGCCGGGGACGTCTACAAAAGGCGTTGCGCGCAGGCGTTCCAGTTCCCGCGCCAGGGTGCGGCGCAGGGACAGGAACAGGGGGCGGCCAGCGCGGGCCAGGCGGTTGTCGAGACTGGTGAGCGTCAGGATGGCCGCCTGCGCGTTGCCGGCAAGCTGGAGTTGCTGTATGGCGAAATTGAGATACTGCTCGGCTTCCGCGATGAGCATGTCGTCGCTGCCGCTGGCGGTTTCCTGGAGGATCTGGCGCAGGGCGTCGGTCTCTCCCTGGAAGTTCTCCTGGCGCGTGGCCAGCGTGTCATATTTGCGCGCCAGCGCCGATGTTTCCTCAATGGCGCGCACGAGACGCTTTTCAGCCTCGCGCAAACGTTTTTCGCTTTCCGCCGTGCGCTGGGTCAATTCTTGCCGGGCCTCCGACAATTGAGCCTGCGTGGCGCCCCATTGCCAGATGAGCAGACCGCCAATGGCCAGGGCGAACCAGAACCGGGCCGTGCGCCAAACGGGGCGCGACGGGACGAACGGCGCGGGAAGCAGAGCGCCAGCGGACATGGGGGATGCGGATTCGGTCATGGCAACGACCAATTATAAGCGCAGAGACCGGCAAGCAGGCCGGCATCGGATGTCGCCGTCAGGATCACATCCGTGAAACCGGCATGACGCGCCTTGTCCGCGATGCGTGGATGCGGCGTAAACAAGGGATGCGCCAGCAAATTCTCATGCGCCCGGCCGGTATCGACCGATGTTGTCAGATAGGCGAGCGCCTCGCTGCTGGAGAGCGTCAGGGCATCCGCCGCGCCGGAGGCCAGAACGGTTTTCAGGAGGGCGATCGTCTCCGGCGTCGGTCCGCGCCGCTGGTAGCAGGAAATTTCCAGTATCGCCGCGCCACGCGCGCGCAAGGTGTCGGCGAGCGTCTTTCGTCCGTCGTCGCCGCGAAAGAGAAGGACGCGCCTTCCCCTGACGTGATCCTCCGCGCATTCCGGCAGCGCCAGCAGCCCTTCGGAATCGGATCGCGACATCGGATAAAGCGGCGCGGGAACACCTGCCTGCCGCAGGCATGCCGCCGTGCCGCCGCCGATTGCCGCCGCCTGGACTGCGGGCGGCCAGGGGGTGTGTTCGAGCAGGACGGGCAGCGCGTAACGTGCGGCGTTCGGGCTGACGAAGATCGCCAGTTTCGCCTCCGCGAGTGTTGCCGCGGCTGCGCGCAAGGGCGTCGAATCGGGGGCGGCGGCGATTTCCAGCAGCGGACAGGAAAGGGGATTGCCGCCATGGGCGCGAATGGCTTCCATCAGGGGAACGGCCTGCGCGCGGGGGCGGGTCACGACGATGCTCCGCCCGGCAAGAGCGACTCCTTTCACCGACGGAATGTCGCGCATGCGAAAACGCGCCGCTCGAATACGGGAATGCGCCGCGTCACCGCGCCTGGGCCAGTCGCGCGAGAATGGCGTCCGCGCCCCGCGCTTTCAGGCGTTCCGCCAGTTGCCGACCCAGATCTTCCGCCATCTGCGGCCCGCCCAGGATTTCGCCTTCGGCCTTGTCGCGTCCATCCGGACTGGCGACGAAACCGCGCAACCAGAGCTGTTCGCCGCGCAGGACGGCGTAGCCGCCAAGCGGTACCTGGCAGGAACCGCCCAGGGCGCGGGAGAAGGCGCGCTCGGCCTGGACGCAGCAAGTTGTTTCGGGATCGCCGAGCGGCGTGGTCCAGTGCCGGATGTCCGGGTCCGCGCCATCGAGGATTTCGATCCCCAGCGCTCCCTGCCCTGGCGCGGGCAGCGATTCCTCGGGGGAAATGAGCGCCCGGATGCGTCCGGCAAGTCCCAGGCGCGTGAGTCCCGCCGCCGCCAGAATGATCGCGTCGTATTGGCCGTCATCGAGTTTTTTCAGGCGTGTTTCCAGGTTGCCGCGCAGGCTCCGGATGACGAGATGGGGATAACGGTTTCTCAACAGGGCCTCGCGTCGCAGGCTGGAGGTGCCGACCACGGCTTTTGCCGGGAGCGCCGCGAGACTGGCGTGGCGGTTGGAGACAAAAGCGTCGCGGGGGTCCGCGCGCGCGCAGATGGCGGCGATGGAAAAGCCGTCCGGCATTTCCATCGGCATGTCCTTCATGGAATGCACGGCGAGATGGGCGCGCCCCTCGGCAAGCGCGGCTTCCAGTTCCTTGATGAACAATCCCTTGCCGCCGATTTCGGCGAGCGGACGGTCGAGAATCCGGTCTCCCTTTGTGGATATGCCCAGAATCTCAATCCGCGCCCCGGGATGAAGCTCCGCGAGACGGTTCCGGATGTGCCCGGCCTGCCACAAGGCCAGACGGGATTCCCGGGAGGCAATAACGATATGCGCGGGTGGGGACATGCAAGAACCGGGAAGGGCGGGAAGGGCAAGGGGAGCGGATTCTACCATGATCCCGCGGATGGCGTTCCATGACGAGGGAATATAAAGGGGAGTCGCGTTGACCTCCTCTCGACAAGGCCGGGCAGGGAAGTGTGAATTGGAATGAACGGATCACCTCGCCCGCGGGATTCATCTCGATTTCCCGCCGTCCGGGAGGGGCAGGTTCCGCTTCGCTTGCGGCGCGCTCACCCCGGCGTCGGCCCGGTTCCCCGTGAATTCGTCTCGAATCCGGATTCCATACGGGAATTTACGCCGGGCCGATCCTTTTCGGGAAGGCATTCACCATTCCCTATACTGCGTTGCCCTTGTAGCGGCACCGGCTGGGCAGGTACTTGGAGACTTGTGCGTATTTGATAGGCTGTCCAGCGTGACCCATATAGTGCAGGGTACACCCCCATGTGATGGAGCCGCCTGCTGCCAGTGGTTTGGAGGGCCATCCGTAAACCGGATCGAACGGCCCGGTTCCCGGAACCAGGAAAAGCGTAATTCCCAACTTGTCCAGTGATTTGTTCTGGCCACCGAAATAAATCCCAATGGCGCCATCGCCGCCTCCTTCGATGCCATCATCACCACCCGGCTTACCTGTACCATCCAGTTTTAGCGAAGATATCCTTATCCTCTTGATGTTTTTCGTTGGTTTGAACTCGTATCTGTAGCTGTTTGGAGGCGCCTTGCCGGAGCCGGGATACATGGCAATCACGGTGACACCTTTCTTTGCCCCGTTCATGTACGCGTCCATCATGGCGGCCTTGGCGCCGCCCGCCACTGTCAGCCCTTCGGCGATGTAGGCGCGGACGGTGTATTGCTGGTAGGCGGGTAACGCGATGGCGGCAAGGATGCCGATGATGGCGACGACGATCATCAGTTCGATGAGCGTAAAGCCGCGCTGGAAGGTGTGTACAGGATGTTTCATGATGATGCTCCTTTGTAAAGAAAAAGA
>JAISME010000022.1 GCA_031276915.1 Zoogloeaceae bacterium | reverse complement strand
CATGTATGGGAACTTCTGGAACCCCATCTTCCGGGTCGGAAAGGCTCCTGGGGTGGCAAGGCGCGGGATAACCGGCAATTCATCAACGCGGTGTCCTGGATTTTGCGCATCGGAGCCCTGGCGAGATTTGCCACCATCGTATGGAGACTGGAAGAACACGCACCGACGTTTTTGCCGTTGGTGAGACAAGGGAGTCTGGGAATCCCTGCTGGCGTGTCTGATCGACAAAGTGGATTACGAATGGCTGATGATCGACGCAAGTTACGTGAAGGCGCATGCATCTGAAGCCTGGCGCGGCATTGCAACCCGTTATGCCAAGAATCCGGCTTCTTTCGTGGCTGCCGTGCAAATCCGCTGTATCGCTCTGTAGGCGGAAATTTTGTGACGACACTCTCCAGGAGCGCCCCCGCTTAAATAAAAACACCCGATGTCAACCAGTCTCCCCCGGCGCTAAGCGTATCCCGAACTCTTCCCTCAAAACTTGACGCAATAAACCAAGCGTAAAGGGAACAGAATCCGGATCAATTACACCGCGCAACGCCTCGTTTATCAACGTTTGATATCCCCGCCCCTCACGATCGGACCGCAGGCGAAACGCTTCGAGAACATCATCATCAAGATAAAGCGTAACCCGAGTTTTACCAGACGACTTAATAATCGCACCCCGGGCACCCCGGGCACCCCGGGCACCCCCGGAAAAATCATATTCACCCAACACAACACCTCTTCTCATAAACCCTACGTTCCCATTTCAACGCCCTCCGAGCCGAAATGACTCGGATAACATCTCCACGGTAGACATGAAATAATTATACACGTAATATACATATAGACAAGAAATAAATCGCAATAGATTTTAACAAACCCCGCTTTATATACACTTGGCATGAAAAGTAAAATTATTTTACCTTCATCCTTACAAACCCCTTTTAAAAATCTAGTATAATTAATAAAAAAGGGAGATGTATCAAGGACGCACGTCCGGAATTCGTATACCATTATCCCCAAAGGACCAGCAAAAGACGGAAAAAAAGGAGGCAGACAGCTCAAATCAACCAAGTATTTTTCCCGAAAATAGAACAACTTCACATGGTAAAAAGACACCGGGAATATCTTGTATCAGGACAACAATAATTCATCAATTTCAACACCGCCAACATCAAAAATGTAACCTATACATACCATCAGCACGCTTTAATCCAGCCTTGATAGTAATGACACTATCAGCAAACGGCCTATCTCCGTTTATTACACCACCAACAATCGGAAAACGCGACCGATTATACACATTACCCCCGTGAGGAGAACCTGCTCCAGCACGAACAACATTACCCGCCACAACAGCTTCAGACACCGCAGAATTATCTTCCAAAGCTTTTGCAGCAACGGACAAATGAAACCTTGACAAAGGATTGAGAACAAATCCGTCACAAAACGCAAAAGCCAAAGCACACGCCAAAATACCAACGAATAAAAGAGTTATAGCGTTCCGGAGTGAGAGAGGAAAATACGATTTTATCGAGTTTTTGGACTATTCCATTCTATCCAATCATATTCCGCGCCATGACTGGTCTTGGTTCCGAATAGAACACATTCTATTGGCGTAAATCGAATTTCATCAACATCATGGGCCACACCTCGCACAGCCAGGCGTGCGCCACACCGAAAACGTGGGCGGAAATACGAGCGTTGCGTGAGGCCAGCGTGTCGCAACGCAAACGGATAAAACACTACAGCGTCAGCAAGAGCACGATCTTCAAATGGCGGAACCGTGAAGATACGGAAGATCGCTTGCGTCGGGCGTACACTCCGCACACCGCGCTTTCCACCGCGCAGGAACTCATCGTCGCCGAACTGTAGCGGTTGTCAGAATTGCTCTGGATGGCCTGCTGGTGGTCACCCGACGCTTCATCCATCCCGATGTGTTGCATTCTGGCCCGAACCGGTTCCCGCAACGCGAAGGACCAGACAGCCTGCGCGCCTCGCACGCTGCTCGCATCAAAGGGGAAAAAAGAAAAAACGTCGTAACCCGGAAGAAAGGATTCAGGGACACGCACCGGAGCTTATCCATGGTGTGATCGAAATCGTTGTTGACCAGAGGTTCCCTGGAAATCAACCAGGGCATCCAGCCTTCGATGCACCTGGCCGCCCGGCGTGCCGGAACATGCCCGCTCGGGTACAATGCGGGCCATTTCAGGGATGCGGTTCCCGGCCTTACGCCATGACTGAAGAAATCCTCATCAATTTTTCCCCCGTGGAAACGCGAGTCGCCGTCATGGCGCAGGGGGTTGTGCAGGAATTGCACATTGAGCGCGTCGTCAGTCAGGGGCTGGTTGGCAACATCTACCTGGGACGGGTCAGCCGTATCTTGCCTGGCATGCAGTCCGCCTTCATCGATATTGGGCTGGAGCGCACCGCCTTCCTGCATGTGGCCGACATCTGGCAATCCCGCAATCCCGCCGGCGAATCGGAACGGGAAAAACCCATCGAGAAAATCCTGAGCGAAGGCCAGAATCTGATGGTGCAGGTAATCAAGGATCCGCTCGGCAGCAAGGGCGCGCGGCTTTCCACCCAGATTTCACTGGCCGGGCGCATGCTCGTCTATCTTCCCCGGGAAAGACACATTGGCATTTCGCAGCGCATTGGGGACGCTACCGACCGGGAACTTCTCCGGACTCGCCTCGTGGCACTGGTGCCGGAAAACGAGGAAGGCGGCTTCATCGTGCGCACAATGGCGGAAAACGCCACCGACGCGGAACTTTCCGTCGACATTGCCTACCTGCGCAAGCTCTGGAACGGCATCCAGGAAAAGGCGCGCGTCGCGGGCGCGCCGCTTTCTCTCTACGTCGAACTTCATCTGGCGCAGCGCGTGTTGCGGGATCTGGTCAATGACGCGACCTGTCGCATCCTGGTCGATTCGACGGAAGAATTCCACAAGCTCCAGGAATTCGCCGTCGAATACATGCCGAAGGTCACGCAAATCCTCGCCCAATACACCGGTACGCGGCCACTTTTCGATCTGTACGGCGTCGAGAACGAAATCGAAAAGGCGCTGGCGCGGCGGGTGGACCTGAAATCCGGCGGCTATCTGATTATCGACCAGACCGAGGCGATGACCACCATCGATGTCAACACCGGCGGTTTCGTGGGCATCCGCAATTTCGACGACACCGTCTTCAAGACCAACCTCGAGGCCGCGCAGGCGATTGCCCGCCAGTTGTGCATACGCAATCTGGGCGGCATCATCATTGTCGACTTTATCGACATGGATAACCTGGAGCATCGCCAGGCGGTGCTCACCGCCTTCAACAAGGCGCTGGCGCGCGACCACACACGCCTGACGGTCAACGGCTTCACTGCCCTGGGGCTCGTGGAAATGACGCGCAAGCGCACCCGCGAATCCCTGGCGCATGTGCTTTGCGAACCCTGTCCCATATGCGGCGGACGCGGCGAGATCAAGACAGCCCGCACCGTTTCCTATGAAATCCTGCGCGAGCTCCTGCGTGAAACCCGCCAGTTCGACGCGCAGGAATACCGTGTCCTGGCCAGTCCCCAGGTCATCGACCTCTTCCTGGATGAGGAATCCCAAGCGCTCGCCGCCCTGTCCGACACCATCGGCAAGACGGTTTCCCTGCAAGCGGAAACGAGCTACGGGCAGGAGCAATACGATATTGTCCTGCTGTAGGCCAGGGGAAACGCTTCTTCCCGTGTCTTCTCTCCCCCGACCCGGCAAAACCCCGCCGGGTCGGGGCATTGCGCGTTATCCGCTGCTACAATGCCAGCTTCCCGGGAACAGCGACGAGATCGGAATCAAACCCGTCAGGCGCGCTGTCGATGAATGTTTAACCAGGAGGAAAAGCGCCGGAAGGTTGCGCGGGCAGTGCTTGTGGCGACAGGGACAGGTTGAACCGGAGCCCGCGACAGCGGGCGGGCTGTGGCGGGATCGGAGAGAACGCCGCACTCCATCCTGTCGGTCGAAACACGCGAAAACCCGCACGGGCAGAAGGCGTTCATATCAATCATGAACGATACACGTCCTTTCAAGGTTCTGGGCATCCAGCAGATCGCCATCGGCGGTCTTTCCAAGGAAAAACTGAAAGCCCTCTGGGTCGACCGGCTGGGACTCGACCTGACCGGCTCTTTCCGGAGCGAGCGGGAAAACGTGGATGAAGACATCTGCGCCATCGGCAGCGGTCCTTTCAAGGTGGAAGTGGACCTGATGCGCCCCCTGGACCCGGAAAAGAAACCCGCCGTGCACGCGACGCCCCTGAATCATGTCGGCCTGTGGATCGACGACCTGCCCAGGGCCGTGGAATGGCTTTCCGCCAACGGCGTGCGTTTTGCGCCCGGTGGTATCCGGCGCGGGGCGGCCGGGTTCGATATTTGTTTCCTGCATCCCAGGGGGAACGCGGAATTCCCCGTAAGCGGCGAAGGCGTCCTGATCGAGCTGGTGCAGGCCCCACCGGAAGTGATCGATGCCTTCTCCCGGCGCGCCGGCTGAATTCGCCACCCTGCGCGCCCGCTACCAGGAAGGTCTGCTCGCCTGGCTCAAGAATCCGGAAGACAGGGCCGGGCTGACCACCATGATCGCCGCCCTGGAAGCGGTCGCTGCCTGTCCCGGTCCCGCCTGCCGGATGCTGGCGGGCGCGGCGCGGGAGCTTTTGCGCGGCATCGCGGACGGGCGCATTGCGCCGCTCCTGGAATACCGGCGTCTGGCGGCGCGGGTGGAGCTGGAGCTCAAGCGGGCCTTCCTGGATGCTTCCCTTTCTCCAGACAACGCCTTGCTGCGCGCCCTGCGCGCGCCGTTCGAGCCGGCGCGGCAGGAGGAACAGGGAAAAGGCGCGGCGAACATGGCGACAACGGAAATCGGCACGGTGCCCGAAGGAACGCCGCTGACCGGCACGCTGACGGCAATGGCGTCCATCCTGCCGCTTTTCGCGGCCCCGCGCGCGCCGCGTTTCACGACCCGCCAGCGCCGCGTCTGGGACGCCGCCGTGGATGCCCTGACCCTGGCCTGGGCGGCGCAGGGAGGAAAGGCGTCCGCGGATATGGATTGGCAGCCCCTGCGCCGCGCCGCCGTCAAATTGCTGGAAGGCGCGCTCGCCCTGGATCATCCCGCCCCGTTGAAACTTGCGGAGGCGTTTGTCTCCGCCCTGGATGGCATGGAAACCACGTCGCCCGCGCCGCGCCGCCTGACGGCGCTTGCCGCGACCGTGGAACTTGTCGCGGAAGCCGGTTTCCTGGAGCACGACGCGCTCTCCGAACGAGTCGCGCAACTGGCGCACCGCCTGGAATCCACGGAAAGTGGCCCGCGCTCGGAGACCATCAACGCGCTTTTCGCCGCCGAAGCCGCCGACGAAATCGAGGACATGCGCCACGCGCTGGAAACCGTGCCGCCGGACATCGAACTGCTCGCCGGCGCGGCGCATCGTCTCCGCCAACTGGCCGAGCCCCTGGAGCTCACGCCCCTGGCGCTCGCCGCCTTTCGCTTCGCCGACACTGTCGCGCGTCTCGATCCCGCCTTGCTCGACCACGCGCCCGGGCGCGACGACGCCCTCGCGTGGGTTGACCAGATGGCACGCTGGATCGACGCCATCGGCGCCGGCACGCGCCCGGCGCTGCCGGTCGAACTGGTCCTGCGCCACCAGGCCCTGCAAACCTTGCGCGCGTCCGCGGAAAACGCGCGGCAACCCTTCCGGGCCGATGGCCCAACACCATCCGGAACACCCCCTTCCCCATCGCCATGACCGAACCCCCGGCCTTCCAGCCGGAATTCGTTTCCCGATGAACCCGGCCCCGCCCGCGCGCTGGATCGCGAGCCATCCGCGCGGCAGGATAAACTCTGACATAATGCGAGACCTGTTTGCGTCACGTTCGGCCATGGCGCCGGATGTCCCCATTCTCCATTTCGCATATTGTGCCGGTTGTCGCCATGCCCCTGCTCCTGCTCGTAGACGGATCGTCCTATCTGTACCGCGCCTTTCACGCCATGCCCGACCTGCGCACCAGCGCGGGTTTTCCCACTGGCGCCATACGCGGCGTACTGTCGATGCTGCGGCGGCTCGATGCCGATTGCAGGGCGGACTACAAGGCCGTGGTGTTCGACGCGAAGGGAAAAACCTTTCGCAACGACTGGTATCCCGACTACAAGGCGCAGCGGTCGCCCATGCCGGAAGACCTCGCCTTGCAGATTCCGCCGATTCACGCGGCGGTCGCGGCTGAAGGCTGGCCGCTCCTGATTGTCGAGGGCGTCGAGGCCGATGACGTGATCGGCACGCTCGCCGCCAGGTCGACAGTGGCCGGCATCGACACCATCATTTCCACCGGCGACAAGGACATGGCGCAGCTCGTCAATGCGCGTGTGCGCCTCGTCAATACCATGACCGGGGAAACGCTGGATGAAGAAGGCGTCCGCGCCAAGTTCGGCATTCCGCCCGCGCGCATCGTCGATTACCTCGCGCTCGTGGGCGACACCGTGGATAACGTGCCCGGCGTGAAAAAATGCGGTCCGAAGACGGCGGTCAAATGGCTTTCCGAATACGGCAGCCTTGAGGCCATCGTCGCGCATGCCGCGGAGATCAAGGGCGCGGTGGGGGAAAACCTGCGCGCGCATCTCGATTTCCTGCCGCTCGGGAAAAAGCTCGTGACGATCCAGTGCGCGGTGGAAGCATTGCCTGAACCGGCGGAGCTCATTCCGAAAACACCGGACGCGGCGGCTTTGCAGACACTTTACGAACGCTTTGAATTCCACGCCTGGCACAGGGAAACGGATGCCGCCAGCACACCGGAAAAACACAGCGCGCCCGCGGTGTCCAGCGTTCCCGCCGTGGTGCCCAGCGTTCCCGAAGTCGCGCCGCCGCCGCCCTTGCGGGAAGATGGCGCGCATCGCGCGCGCTACGAAACCGTCCAGGATTGGCCCGCGTTCGCGGCCTGGCTCGCCCGCGTCAACGCCGCGCCGCTGACCGCCGTGGATACGGAAACGACGAGCCTCGACTTCCGTTCGGCCCGCATTGTCGGCCTCTCGCTAGCCGTCACGCCCGGCGCGGCCTGCTACATCCCGCTTGCCCATCAGGGACCGGACGTGCAGGCGGGCGTGGCGCAGCTTCCCCTGGATGAAGTCCTCGCCCGCCTGAAGCCCTGGCTGGAATCAGCCGCGCACGCGAAGGTGGGGCAGAACATCAAGTACGATCAACACATCCTTGCCAACCACGGCATCCAGTTGCGCGGTGTCGCGCACGACACGCTGCTGGAATCCTATGTGCTGGAATCTCACCGGGAGCACGACATGGACAGGCTCGCGGCCCGGCACCTGGGTATCCGCGTCATTTCCTACGCGGAGCTCTGCGGCAAGGGCGCAAGGCAGATCGGCTTCGCCGAGACGGAAATCGACAAGGCCGCCGCCTACGCCGCCGAGGACGCGGACATCACCCTGCGGTTGCACGAGACCCTGTCGCCCCGCATCCTGAACGAACCGGGGTTCAGGCGCATCTACACGGACATCGAACTGCCGGTCCGTGAAACCCTCTACAGGATGGAACGCACGGGCGTCCTGATCGACGCCGCCCTCCTGCAGGCGCAAAGCCGCACGCTCGGGCAGAAAATCCTGGCGCTGGAAGAAGAAGCCTACACATTGGCCGGGCAGCCGTTCAACCTGGCTTCCCCCCCGCAACTGGCGAACATCCTGTTTACGCGACTCGGGCTGCCCGTCAAGAAAAAAACACCCGGCGGCGCGCCTTCCACCGACGAGGAAGTGCTGACGGAACTGGCGCCCGACTATCCGCTGCCGAAACTCCTGCTGGAGCATCGCGCGCTCTCCAAGCTCAAGAGCACCTACACGGACAAGCTGCCGCGCATGATTTCCCCCCTGACCGGACGGGTGCACGCGCACTTTTCGCAGGCGACCGCCGTCACTGGACGGCTCGCCTCTTCCGATCCCAATCTCCAGAACATCCCGGTACGCACCGAGGAAGGCCGTCGCATCCGCGCCGCCTTCATCGCGCCGCCGGAAACGAAGATCGTCTCCGCCGACTATTCGCAGATCGAACTGCGAATCATGGCGCATCTTTCGGGGGATACCCGCCTGCTCGCGGCCTTCGCGGCGGGCGAGGACGTTCACCGCGCCACGGCAACGGAAATTTTCGGCATTTCGCCGCTCGAAGTGGGCGCGGACCAGCGGCGCGTCGCCAAGACCATCAATTTCGGCCTCATCTACGGGATGAGCGCCTTCGGCCTCGCCAGAAACCTGGGCATTTCCAGGACGGACGCCCAGCGCTACATCGAACGGTATTTCGCCCGGTATCCCGGCGTTGCCCGCTACATGGACGCGATCCGGGAAAAGGCGCGGACGCTCGGGTACGTGGAAACCGTGTTCGGTCGCCGCCTGGCGCTGCCGGAAATCCAGAGTCACAACGCCGCCCGTCGCCAGGGCGCCGAACGCGCCGCCATCAACGCGCCCATGCAGGGCACAGCCGCGGACCTCGTCAAGCTCGCCATGATCGCCGTGCAGGACTGGCTGGACCGGAATGCGCTGAAGAGCCGCATCATCCTCCAGGTACACGATGAACTGGTGCTGGAAACGCCGGACTCCGAGCTTTCCCTTGTCCGCGCGCATCTTCCCCGCCTGATGACCGGCGTAGCCTCTCTCGGGACGCCGCTGGCGGTGGAAATCGGCACGGGCGCGAACTGGAATGCGGCGCACTGAGGACGCCATGCGCGCCGTTCCCGCACAGGAATTGGAAGACTGGATCGCCACGGGCGAAACGCTGGAGCGGGATGGGCGTGGCCCCAAAGTCGTGATGCTGGAAGGGGAAGGGGAGGGTCTTTTCCTCAAGATTTTCCACACGCGCCGCCCGGCTTGGCAAACGCGCCTGCGCCCGCCGGCCCTGCGGTTCGCCCGGAACGCAAAAGCCCTGCGGGCGCGCGGCATCTTCGCGCCGGAAGTGACCGAATGCCTCTGGCTCGACCAGTCGCGGGGACTTTCCGCCTGCCTTTACCGCCCGCTGCCGGGAATTTCGCTGGAACGCCTGTTGCGGCAAGATCCCGCCGCCATCCCTTTGCTGCTGCCCGACCTTGCCCGCTTCATCCGGACACTCCATGTGGGTGGCATCTATTTCCGTTCGCTGCATCTGGGCAACATCCTGGCCCTGGATCCGGGACAAACGGAAGACGCCCGGCATTTCGGCCTCATCGACATTCTCGACCTCGAATGCTTCCGTCGTCCGCTCGGCCCCTGGCGCATTCACCGCAATTTCCGGCATCTGCGCCGCTCCCTCGCGCGCCGCGCGCTGGATTTCCCGATCGGAGAACTCCGGCGCCTGTATGACGCGGCGTAATCACAGGCGTTGCCTGTTCGCGGCTCGCCATTTCCCGAAACGCGGTTTCAGATCGTGGCGGCTTCCTGCCCCAGTTCCTTGGTGTAACGCACCACGCGGTTGCGCCCCGTCTCCTTGGCCTGGTAGAGCGCTATATCGGCATACTTGACGACCTGCCAGAAAGTGTCGCTGTCGCCCGGAAAATCAGCCATGCCGATGGAAATCGTCTTTTGCAGGACGATGCCGCCATAATTGATTCGCATCTTTTCCACGGAAGCGCGGATGGTTTCCGCCACGAATTCCGCCTCCTTGCCGGCGGTATCCTGCAAGACAATCAGGAATTCCTCGCCGCCATAGCGAATGGTGATGTCGGAAGCCCGCACGTTGCGCTTCATGACCGCCGCCAGTTCCTTCAGAAGCGTATCGCCCGCGTCATGGCCGTATGTGTCATTGACCATCTTGAAATGGTCAAGGTCCAGCATCAGCACGGTCAGGGTCGCCTGTTTGCGGCGCACGTTGGCAACCAGCGTATCGATGTATTCCTCCAGGAAGCGCCGGTTGTTGAGGCCCGTCATCGGGTCCCGGAGCGAGGATTCGCGCAGGGTTTCCATGAGCCGCCGCGCTTCCAGCACCGGGGCGGTCTCGCGCAGGTATGTCTGGATATAGGGGAGCGCCGTCTGGATACTCCCCTTGTCCGTGTCCTTCACGACCAGTTGCAGGATACTGCCCACGGAACCGGACTGGAGAATCGGAAAACACAGCGGGTGGCGCTTGACGTTGTCCCCCGTGGCCTGCGACCGGAAACTGTAGCAGATGTCCTGCTGGATCAGGCCGTTGACCATGCGTCCGGTATGAAATACCCGACAACTGGCCGGATAGGACGCGATGCGCGAATCGCACCAGCGGCAGAACGCGTTCAGTTCATTATTGACGATGATCGTCCGAATCTCGTTCTTTTCGTGGGCGATTTCATAGACGGAGTTCTCGGTCTCGCCGAACTTGTCCTGCAGAACGCTCAAAAGCCGCCGGTAAATATCGATCTTGGATTCATCCTCCTCGATGGCGAGCTTGTAATGCGAAATCTGCGTCAGATGCTGCACCATGCCGATGGTGGCTTCCAGCAGGTTTTCGCCGATTTCCGGCTTGCGCTCGGTCAATTGGGCGATATGGTTGTTGATACTGCCCAGACCGCTATCCAGAAAGTTCAGGAGCCGGTTCATGTCATCGGCGATCTGGCCGATTTCATCATTGGTCTGTTTCTCGATGTGGCTCTTGAAATTGCCACTCAACGCTTCCCGCACGGATTTTTCCACGGCGGCGGCGGTATTGGAGATCGGATGCAGAAGATAACTCAGCAACACGAACAGGAGCAGCATAAACACGGCGACCGTGCCGATGATGCCAATCACGGTCAGGATGGCGTCATGGCGCAGGCTCTCCACGGACATGGTCATCGTCACCGCGCCCAAAACGTCGCCCTGCTTGGCCAGATGGCACTGGAGACAATCCGGAAAACCGCTCGTCGTGGCGATATAGGGAATCGTGCCCCGGAAAATCAGCTCGCCATTGCCCTCGGTAAGCCCGAAAAAAGGTTCTCCACTCCGCAATACGCCCTTTTCGATTTCATCGGGCTGGAATTCGCCCTTGGCGACCTTGCCAAACTGTTCGTCAATGACAGGCGCGCGCACGACACGGGTGCTGCGCAAATCCCGGACCTCGTTCAAACGCTGGAGAAATTGCTGGCGCTGGCTGATCGTGCCGGAAGCCATGGCTTCGGTAAGATGCACCTTGATGATTTCCGCCGCCGTGCGCACATGCGACATCGCGGTGCTGGTGGAAAACTTGTAAAAAGCGTAAAGACCAAGGCTCGCCAGAATGACGATCAGGGATACCGTGATGAGGAAAAAAAACGCGGATGCCTTGGAGTTCAGCGTCTTCTTGAAATTGAACAACAAAACCTCCTTGTTATGAAACAGTCGCCACTCGGTATGATTTCAGCGTTCTTTCATTTTTTTGCTGTTTTCCGGTTTCCGTGAATGGAAACGCCGAAAGGCATGTGATTATCACAATTAAAAGCCGATTTTGGAAGCAAAACCGTGACAAACGACACAAGGCCCGCGTCAATCGCGCAGTTCCCGTCCGGTAAGCCGGATGAATACGTCCTCCAGGTTGGCGGCGCGATGCACGGTGCGCAAACCCGGAATCGCAGCAAGACGCGCGGCGAACGGCTGCACAACCCCGGACGCGCCATGGAGGAAAACGGTTCCGCCGCTTTCCTCCACGCGCAACCCGTGCCCCGCCAGGCCACTGTCGGCCATCAAGCCCGCCAGGCTTCCCGGCGTTTCGTCACAGACTTCAACGACCTGCGGTTCGATATGGCGTTCAATGAGCGCGCGCGGACTTCCCCCGGAAATCTTCCTGCCCTGGTCGACAATCATGAGGGTGTCACACAGGCGCTCGGCTTCCTCCATGAAATGGGTGGTGAGCAGCAGGGTTTTCCCCTTGTGCTTCAATTGTTTCAGACGTTCCCATATGAGGCGGCGCGCCTGCGGGTCGAGCCCGGTCGTCGGCTCGTCCAGGAAAACGATGTCGGGATCGTTTACCAGGGCGCGCGCCAGGGTCAGGCGGCGCTTCATGCCGCCTGAAAGCGTGGAAATGCGGGCGTCCCGCTTGCGGGCAAGACCGGAAAATTCCAGCAACCAGGGAATGCGCGCCTCGATCGCGGCGCCGGCAAGGCCAAAATAGCGACCAAACACGATCAGGTTCTCGGCAACGGTGAAATCGGGATCGAGATTGTCGAACTGCGGCACCACGCCCACGCGGGCGCGCGCCGCCTGTGCCCGCACGGGGATGGGCTCACCCGCCAGAACGATCACGCCCGCATCCGGCTTCGCCAGGCCAAGGCACAGTTTCAGGGTAGTCGTCTTGCCCGCGCCGTTCGGCCCCAGAAGACCAAAACAGACGCCGGGTTCGAGCGCGAAGGAAAGATCATCCACCACCACGCTCCCGGCATAACTTTTCCGGAGGCAATCCACGCGCAGGGGCAGCGCGGAAAGGGCGGAAGCATTCATGGAGGAAATGCCGGAAGAATTCCGTTCATCGCCACGCGCGGGTAACGATGGCGCGGATAACGTGCAGGCGGCGATGGAAGAAATGGTCCGCGCCCGGCACGACGATGACCGGCAGTTCCTGCGGTTCCGCCCAGGCAAGCACGCTGGCGAGCGGCACGGTGACATCCCGCGCGCCATGGATCACGATCGTGTCCGGCGGAACGGGGCGAGTGTCGTAAACACGGCGCTCCCGCCCCTCGCCGACGAAACCGGCGGCAGTCCCCACCAGAATCAGGCGTTCCGCAGGTTGCCCCTGTTCGGACAGATGCCGGGCGACACGGGTCTGGCAATAGGCTCCGAAGGAAAAACCGGCGAGCGCGACGGGCAGATTGCCGAAACGGCGCCTTGCGTCCTGCAGCACGGCGAGCAAATCCTCCGTTTCGCCGTTGCCCTCGTCGTGCGCGCCCTCCGTTTCGCCAACGCCGCGAAAGTTGGGCCGCAAGGCGATGTAGCCCAGCCCAGACAGGATTTTCGCCAGCGTATGCGCAACCTTGTTGGTGTTCGTGCCGCCACCGATCGGATGTGGATGCGCCACCAGGGCGATACCGCGCCATTTCCCATCGTCCGCCGGCGCATCCTGCAAAACCTCGATCCGCCCGGCGGGACCAGCAACATGGATTCTGTTTTCGGCGCTCCGGAGCGTCATCAAAGGAATTCGTATTCCACGCGCTTGGTTTCGTCTTCCCGGCTGACGGAACTGGCGAAACCCAGGATACCGTGCCCTTCCAGGAGCAGCCTCCCCTTGCGCAGGAAGGCTTCGGGACCATTTCCAATGGCGACGAAGGTGCCATTGGTGCTCATGTCTACCAGATAATAGCGGTCATCCTTGCGCTCGATGCGGGCATGTTGCCGGGACACCCGGCTGTCATGGATGACCAGATCGTTGCTTTGATCCCGACCCAGGGTGAAAAAAGGCGTCTTTTCATCGAGCAGGAATGCCTTGCCCTGATAACGGACGCACAGCTTGTTCTTGAGTTTCGCGTTCGGCAGGACCAGATCGGGCATGCTGCCGCCAAGATCAATGGCGGAAAGGGCGCTGTCGTCGGATTTCGCGCCCTCCTTGTCCTGTTCGGCGTGGGAAAGAACGGAAGTCGTCGTCAACGATACCGGCATCCTGTCCTCGCGCCAGAGCACTTCGACCACCTGGAACTCCTTGCCGTCCGCCAGCCGGGTCTGGTGCAGATCGCGCATGCTGACGCCAATGCCTTGCGCCTGGTCGAGCAGAATTTCCCGTCCGCACAGGATCTGTTCCGGCAGGGCCAGTTGCATGAGCTGGATGGCCACGTTCCGCGCGTCTGTCTCGGTTTCCGCCATGTGGATTCCGATGCGAACATTCAGGCGCACGCCGGAAACGGGCGGCAGGCTGCTGATACGATACTGGATCTCGATGGCGGCCAGACCCGCCTCGGAAAGCGTTGGAAATGTCAAGTCAATCTGGTTTTGTTCTATTTCATTCACAGAACCCCGGAAACTGGCCCCGACCATCTCGATCCGTTTGAAATACCGGTCCATTGTGTACCGGACCTCCTTCGCGCCGAGTTGTCGTCCCACCAGACGCCCGCTGCCCAGGATTTCAGTAACGACAATTGTGACCATGAAACATTTCTCCAGACAATCTCGAATCAATCGATCAAGCACAAACAAGACCGAATGGCGAGAGAATATAGCAGAAATATACCCTCATTCACCGCCTTTCTTGCATCAAAACATGCTGGACATGCCGATCGTTTTCCCATGCGTTGCGCCGGCAGACAAAACATGCGCCTGTTTGACGGATGATCCTGCCTGGCGCTATCATTCGAGGATGATTATCATTAATATTTCCGGATAGCGCCGGATGGAGCCACTCCGGACCAAGACGCTGCCCATCGACCAGTGGTCCGCCCGGATCAGGGCTTTCTGGGGGCGGTTTTCCATTGCCGAGCGTCATCAACTGGCAGGCGCGTGCTGCGCGCTGATCGCCATTTTCTACGGCAGCCTGTTCTGGTATCCGGGCAACAAGCAACTGGGCGATCTGCTCTACAAAGAGGAAAAGCTGAACAAGCGCAAGAAGGCGGACCGCGTCGGCGCGCCGACGATCAAGCTGGAGAATCTCAACATCCAGGAAACGCAGCAGGATCTCGCCCGGGCGCAGGAGGCGCTCGCCAGGCAGGAGGCGGAGCTGGAGCGGCTGACAGCGCGCTTCATGCCGCTCGATGACCTGGAAAGCCTGCAGGTCCTGAAATCGGAAATCGCCCGGCTGGCCGAAAGCGGCGACATGGAGGTCGTCGCCATCGAACACGTCGACCAGCGCGACAATCGCCGCCCGCCGAGCCTGGAAGCCCTGAAACAGGCCAGCCAGGCAAGCCCCTACAAGCGTCCGTTGCTGAGTCTCCGGGCCAGGGCCAGCTATCGCGGCCTCATGCAGTTCCTCGACGGACTTGGCAATCTCACCTTCATCGCCGCGCCAGTATGGAGCAACATCCAGGTCAGGATGGACAGGCGGCGGCGACAGGACGCGCAGGGCGAATTGAACGCGACGCCCCGGCAATGGCTGGAAGTGGAGATCCGTCTTGCCATCTGATCCCGCGCTCGACGCCTTTTGCCGGCTCCTGGACACGTTGCCGTCCTCCGGGGCATCCGACCTCCACCTGGCCGCCGGACGGGCGGCGCACTGGCGCTCGCATGGCGAACTCGAGGTTTGCGACGCGCGGCGCTGGAGCGACGCCGACATGGATGCGCTGGCCGCGCGCCTCCTCGACCCCCTGCGCCGCGAAGCGCTGGAGAATTCCGGCAGCGCGGACCTGGGACACAGTTCGCAGAGCGGTCATCGTTACCGCATCAATTTCTTCCGGTCGCTCGGGCATCTCGCACTCGTCGCCCGTCACCTGCCGGATCATTTCGCGAGCCTTGCCGAACTCCTGCTGCCACCAACACTCAGGGAGCTCGCCTACCTGCCTTCCGGTCTCGTGCTCGTCACCGGTGTCACCGGCAGTGGCAAGAGCACCACGCTCGCCACACTGATCCACGAAATCAACGCCAACATGGCGCGCCACATTCTCACCATCGAGGACCCGGTGGAGTTCGTGCACGCGTCGATCAAAAGCCTCGTGAGCCACCGGGAACTGGGCACGGACACCCCGGATTTCGCGCTCGCCGTACGCGCCGCCATGCGCGAGGACCCGGACGTGATCCTGGTGGGCGAACTGCGTGACACCGAAACCATGCGCGCGGCGCTCATCGCCGCCGAAACCGGCCACCTCGTTTTTTCCACACTGCATACCGGCGACGCGGTAGGCGCGGTGGAGCGTTTCATCGGCGCCTTTCCCGGCGAGGAACAGGAGCTGGCGCGTCACCGGTTCTCCCTCGTCATCAAGGCGGTGGTGGCGCAGCAGCTTCTGCCGCGCGCCGACCAGAAGGGCCGCGTGCCCGCGGTGGAAGTGCTGCGCGGCACTCCCGCGGTGACGAATCTCATCGCCTCGGCCCGTACCGCGCAGCTCTACTCGGCAATCGAATCCGGCGCGAGCCTGGGAATGCAGACCTATGACCAGTCGCTGGCGCAACTGGCGGGGGACAAGCTTGTCGCCGGCGAACTCGTGCGCCCCCTCACCCGCAATCCGGAAAGTTTCGACTGGTTGCTCAAGAACGGTGGCGTGTCCGACAAATCCAGCGCGGGAAGGCGCGCATGAGCGCGCTCAACGAATCCACGCTGATCCAGGCTGGCCTCCAGGCCGGTCTTTTCGATAACGATCAATTGGCGCGGCTGCGCCCCGTGGCGCGCGCGCGGCGGGTGAGCCTCATGGAAACGCTCGCCAGCGCGTATTCACTGCCGCAGACCGCCTTCTACCTCGCGCTGGCTGAACTGCGGGGGATGCCTTACGCGCATCCGGCGCGCTGGCCGGTCGACGACATCCTGTTCGCCAAGCTGCCGATCACGCTCCTGAAGCGCCATCCGATGGCGGTGCTGCGCGATCCGGCCGGGACGGCGCATCTTGTGGTGGCGAATCCCGACGACGTGCTCGGTATCGAAACGGCGCGCCGCGTGACGGGCGCGCTGCCGCTGGCGCTTGCCGAGCCGGAAGGGCTTTCCACACTGCTTCTGCGCCTGCGCGGCAAGGAAGCGGTCGGCGGGACGGAGATCGATGATCCCGTGAAGTTCTTCGAGCGCATCGTGCGCGAAGCCTTCCTGCGCCGCGCCTCCGACATCCACATCGAAGCGATCAAGGAAGGCGCGCGGGTACGCCTGCGGGTGGACGGACGCCTCGAAATTCTCGGCGCGCCGCTCACCAGGGAATTGGGCGAAACCCTGATTTCAAGGGTGAAGGTGCTCTCCGGCATGGATATTGCCGAAACGCGCGCGCCGCAGGACGGCGGCCTCATCTACCCGGTCGAGGATGGGGACGCCATCGAGATGCGGGTTGCCTCGGCGCCCGTGAAATTTGGCGAGCGCCTGACCCTGCGGGTGATGAAGAGCGATCCCAACCGCCAGAAACTCGATGTGCTCGGTCTGTCGTCCGCCATGTCCGCCCGCCTGCGCGAGGCGTTGCGGCATCCGCACGGCATCGTACTGGTGACTGGTCCGACCGGCAGCGGCAAGAGCACGACACTTTACTGCGCGCTCCGGGAACTGGACGCGGACAGTCTCAACATCCTCACCGCGGAAGACCCGATCGAGCAGGTCATCCCCGGCGTCTCGCAGGTGCAGGTCAACGCCCGGGTGGGGTTCGCGGACGCCCTGCGCTCCTTCCTGCGGCACGACCCGGATGTGATCCTGGTGGGGGAAATCCGCGACCTCGATACCGCCGACGCGGCCCTGAAAGCCGCGACCACCGGCCACATGGTGCTCTCCACCCTGCACACCAACAGCGCCCCCGGCGCGGTGACGCGGCTGACCGACATCGGCTGCGAACGTTTCATGCTCGGCGCCACCCTGCGCGGCATTCTCGCGCAACGGCTTGTGCGCATGCTCTGTTCGCATTGCAGGCGGGAACGCCCGGGCACGCGGGAAGAGCGCCTGTTGCTGTTCGGAGAGGAAAACGGCGACAGGGAAACCCGCAAGGAAACCCCCCTGACCCTGTGGGACCCTGTCGGCTGCCCGCGCTGCCTGGGGTCCGGCTATCGGGGCCGCATCGGACTTTACGAAGCGCTGTGGATCGACGCGGAACTCGCCACGGCGATTTCCGCCGGCGCCAGCGAACACGAACTCGCGGCCATGGCAAGGGATTACTGGCGGCTCGCCGAGGATGCGCGCGAAAAAATCCTGCGGGGATTGACGAGCCTGGAAGAAGCGCGGATGTTCCTGTGACGGCGGCGTCTACAACGCGGCGCGCACGGCGGCGGCCAGCCATTCGGCCTGTTGCCGCACCAGGGCGGCGTCTTCTCCCTCGACCATGATCCGCAGGCGGGGTTCGGTGCCGGAAGCGCGCAGCAGCACCCTGCCCTGGCCGTGGAGCGCCTCTTCCACCCGGGCACGCGCGGCGGCGATGGCGGTATTGTTCTCCCAGTCCATTCCCCGGGCCAGGGATACGTTGATTAATTCCTGCGGATAGAGCCGCAGGGCGCCAAGCAGGGCTTCGGGCGGCGCTTCCTGTTGCCGGATCGCCGCCAGGACCTGCAAGGCGGCGATGATGCCATCACCGGTGCTGTGCCTGTCGAGACACAGCAGATGACCGGAATTTTCCCCACCCAGCTTCCAGCCGCGTTCCGTCAGTTTTTCCAGCACGTAGCGATCCCCCACCCGCGTCCGCTCGAAGGGAATACCGCGTTCTTGCAGCGCGCGTTCCAGGGCCAGGTTGCTCATCAGGGTACCGGCCACGCCCCCGATGGTCTCGCCCTGCCGCAACCGCGCCGAGACAATGACATGCAGCAACTGGTCGCCATCGTATTTGCTGCCGTCGCGCCCCACCATCAGCAGGCGATCGCCGTCGCCATCGAGCGCGACGCCAAGATCGGCGCCATGTTCCAGCACAGCCTTCCGCAGGGCTTCCGGCGCGGTCGCTCCGAAACCGGCGTTGATGTTGAGGCCATTCGGCTCCACGCCGATCGCGCGCACTTCCGCGCCCAGTTCGTGGAAGACGCTGGGCGCGATATGGTAGGCCGCGCCATGCGCGCAATCGACCACGAGCTTCAGTCCGCGCAGGTTGAGCGCGCCGGGAAAGGTGCTCTTGCAGAATTCGATGTAGCGTCCCGGCGCGTCGTCGATGCGCCGGACACGGCCCAGGCGCGCGGAAGGCGCGCAATCCATCGCGCCCTCCAGTTGCGTTTCGATGTCCGCCTCCACCGCGTCGGGAAGTTTCGTACCGTCCGCGGAAAAAAACTTGATGCCGTTGTCGTCATACGGGTTGTGCGAGGCGGAAATCACCACGCCCGCCTGCAAGCGCAGCGCGCGGGCAAGATAGGCGACACCGGGCGTCGGCATGGGGCCGACCAGGAAAACGTCCACGCCCGCCGCCGAAAACCCGGCCTCCATGGCCGCTTCCAGCAGGTAGCCGGAAATCCGGGTGTCCTTGCCAATCAGCACGGCGGAGCGCTCGCCCGGCGGCAGACCGGCCCGCGCCGTCAGCGTTTTCCCCGCCGCGTAACCCAGCCTGAGCGCGAAATCCGGCGTGATGGGAAACTCCCCCACCCTGCCGCGCACGCCATCGGTGCCGAAATATTTTCTCGTCATCTATTCATCCTGAAGCGATTTCCGGGGAACAATCTTCTACAAATCGGGAGCAATGTCCACGGGACGCGCGCTGCGCCCGGCGCGTACTTCCGACAGGTCCTCCTGTTTCGGATTCCCGATCTCCACCCGATCAAACCCATGGCGGGCCTTCCCCATTGCCTTTCTTTGCTCGACCACGCGCAGGTCCTTCCTGAGTTCGGCTTCCGCTTCCTTTTCCCGGCACCGCTCCAGCTTCTCCCCCATTTCCGCGCGCGGCTGCATCGCCCTTTTCCCCGGAAGCCGTGTGTCCCCGACCAGTTTCCTCTCCCGCGGCGCCGCCTCGTCGCATTGTGTCCTTTCCAGTGCCTGCTGGTGTTGATCCTCCCCGGTCGGGGAGTCCAGGGCTTTCAGGCAGATTTCCCTTGTCCCCTGTTTCCCCAGCTTGAAGCGACACCGTTCAAGCCAATTCCAGATTTCCCTGTCCGAGAAGCGCGAAGCGACGCGGGTTTCCCTTTCCCCCCGTTTGCAGGGGACACTCTGGTAGGTCCTGGCGCCACCGGGATCAACACAAAGGAAAATCTCTGCCCAGGCCCCGCCGGAAAGGAGGAGCGCCGCGCAGAAGAGCATATTTGCAAGGGGCCTTGTCATGGTGTTTCTCCTTCGTGGCGCGTACAGCGCGGGAAAAGAGGGATGAATATACCACCGATGAAAACCGGGACATTTGCCCGCGCGCTTGCGAATATCCCGTGTCCGCGATGCGGGGAACGGGCAAGCGAGGGGAAGTATGACCATCCGCAAGCCCCTTGTACAATAGCGCCTTTTGAACGGTCGAGATCATGATCGGCATCCTGCTTGTGACCCACGGCACACTGGGCGAATCCCTGCTGCAAAACGCCTGCCACGTCCTGAATCACCGTCCGCCGCAAATCGCGCAACTGGGGGTGGCTGCGCAGGATGATCCCCTGGACATCCTGCCGACCGCCCGGCGGCTCCTGGCCGCCGTCGATACCGGCGACGGCGTGCTGGTCATGACCGATCTCTATGGCGCGACACCCGCCAACGTCGCCCTGAAGCTCCTGGAGCCGGGAAAGGTGGAGGGCGTTACCGGCGTGAATCTCTCCATGCTGCTGCGCGCGCTGACCTACCGTGGAAAGGACATGCCGACCCTGGTCGGCAAGGCGATCAGCGGCGCGCGCGATGGTGTCCTCAACATGCTGAAAGAAATCTGATGCGACGCGAAGAGACCCGGATCGTCAACAAACTGGGATTGCACGCCCGCGCTTCCGCCAGGCTCACGCAGATGGCGGGGCGTTTCCAGAGCGATGTCTGGCTGGAGCGGGGCGAGCAGCGCATCAACGCCAAGAGCATCATGGGTGTCATGATGCTGGCCGCCGCCAGGGGCTGCACGCTGACGCTGGAGACCGATGGCCGCGACGAGGCGGAAGCCATGCGGGCCTTGCTGGACCTGATCGCCAGCCGCTTTGGGGAAGACGAGTGAGCTTCGCGCTGCACGGCCTGGGGGTTTCCGAAGGCATCGCCATCGGGCGGGCGCGCCTCATGTCGCACGCCATCCGCGAAGTGGCGCACCTCACCGTGACGCCCAGGCAGGCGGAAAAGGAGATCACGCGCCTGGATGCCGCCTTCAATGCCGTGCGTGACGAACTGGCGCGTCTCAAGGAGGGCGCCGGTGGCAGCGCGCCTTCCGAATTGTTCGTTTTCATCGACCTGCATGTGATGTTTCTTTCCGATCCGGAACTCACGGAAGCGCCCAAGGCCATCATCCGCGAAAAGCGCTGCAACGCCGAGTGGGCGCTGGTGCGGCAGATGGAGCACCTTGTCGAACGATTCGAGCAATTCGAGGACCCCTACCTGCGCGAGCGCAAGTACGATGTGGTGCAGGTGGTGGAACGGGTGGTCAAGGAACTGATGGGCCATCCCGCGCGGGGCTTGCCGCGCCAGGGGAAAAGCGTAAACGAGGAGGATCTGGTCGTCGTCGCGCACGACCTCTCGCCAGCCGACACCATCGCCTTCAAGGCGCACAATTTCGCCGCGTTCGTCACCGATGTGGGCGGCGCGACCTCGCACACCGCCATCCTGGCGCGCAGCATGGCGATTCCCGCCATCGTCGGCGTAGACCAAGCGCGCGCCCTGGTGCGCGACGGCGAATGGCTGATTGTCGACGGCATGCGCGGCGTCCTGATCGTCGATCCGGACGAGCGGGTGCTCGACGAATATCAAATCCGCAAGGAGCAGCACGAGCTTGAGCGCGCCAAGCTGAAACGCCTGCGGAGCACGCCCGCGGAGACACTGGATGGCGTCGGGATCAGCCTGCTCGCCAACATCGAACTGCCCGGCGACGCCAAGGGAGCGCTGGAGGCGGGCGCGGAAGGCATCGGGCTGTTCCGTACCGAATTCCTCTTCCTCGGGCGGGGCGACATGCCCTCGGAGGACGAGCAGTTCGAGGCGTACCGGAAAGTCGTGAAGACCATGGAAGGCCGCCCGGTGACCATTCGCACCTTCGACCTGGGGGGCGACAAATCCCTGGATACGCAGCGCACGCCCACCAATCCGGCGCTGGGGCGGCGCGCCATCCGGCTCTCGCTCGCGGAGCCGCGCATGTTCCAGACACAACTGCGCGCCATCCTGCGCGCGTCACGCTTCGGCAAGGTGAAACTCCTGGTTCCCATGCTCTCGCACGCCCAGCAGATCGACGCGATGCTGGCGGCGGTGGAGGAGGCGAAAACCGGTCTCAGGAACGACAGGATCGCCTTCGACGAGGCCATCGAGGTCGGCGGCATGATCGAGGTGCCCTGCGCGGCGCTGGCCATCAACATGTTCCTGAAACGCCTTGATTTTCTTTCCCTGGGCACCAACGACCTGATCCAGTACACGCTTGCCATCGATCGCTCCGACGAACAGGTCGCAAGCCTCTACGACCCCCTGCACCCGGCGGTGCTGATGCTGGTCGCGCACGCCATCACCAGCGCCGTCAAGTCCGGCACGCCGATTTCCGTGTGCGGCGAAATGGCGGGATCACCCAAGTTTACCCGCCTGTTCCTGGGTCTGGGCCTGCGCATCTTTTCCATGCATCCGTCGCAAATCCCGGGCGTCAAGAACCGGGTGCTGCAAGCCGACACCCAGGAACTGGCGCCGCTTGTCCGCCGTATCCTGCGCCTTGATGAAACGCCCAAGGTGGTCGAGGCGGTGGAGAAACTCAATACGATGGAGAAGGAATCATGACGCGCGCCATCCGCCTGTCGCCGTGGGCGATCCCGGTCCTTGCCGCCACCGCCCTGGCCGATCCCGCGCCTGTCTGGAACAGGGCGGATGTCCAGACCTTCCAGGCCGCGCTGGAATGCAGGTTGCCATTGCCGGAAAACACCCCGGCCCTGCGTCTCCTGCGGACGACCCGGCGCGCGCCCGTCGCCGCGAGCGCGCCGCCGGTCTCTCCACGGCGACAGGACGACGCGTTGTGGATCGGCACGGCGGTCGCGCCCGGGACCTTCCGCGTTTTCGGCCTGCCTGTGCACAAAGTCTATTTCTACCGGATGCGGGAAAAGGAGGCGACGGTCTTCGTCGCCATTGCGGCGTTCCATGAAAACGTCGCCTGGACGCAACTGCTCCGGGCGGCAAGGCTGAAAATGAAGCGCGTCATGGGCGAGGAGGCCCCCGTGCGCAAAACCCGGACCGGTGGCCTGGAAGCCTGGCGGGAGCCGCCCTACTGGGTGGAACTCGCGGAGCAAGCCCCGGATGGCGCAGGAGGGCGTCTCTACCTTTCCTGCGGATCCTGCGGACGACTGCCCTGCCCCGCGGAAGACAACTTTTTCACATCCCTTGCCACGAAGGGGGGCCATTGAGGCCAGATGGTTTTCCCCCGGTCGGCAAGCCCCCGCGCCAGTCCGCGGCCCTTCCACGCTTGCGTGGTTTCCTGTTTGTGTTTCGTGAAAACATCCGTCCCCTGCCGGACATGAGGAGTTTCGCATGAGTCTGAAGTGTGGCATCGTTGGATTGCCCAATGTGGGTAAATCCACGCTTTTCAACGCGCTGACCCGCGCGGGCGTCGAAGCGGCAAATTATCCCTTTTGCACCATCGCGCCCAATGTCGGCATCGTGGAGGTGCCCGATCCGCGCCTTGCCGCGCTCGCCGGAATCGTCAAGCCGCAAAGAGTCCAGCCCGCCATTGTGGAATTCGTCGACATCGCCGGCCTAGTCGCGGGCGCTTCCAGGGGCGAGGGACTGGGCAACCAGTTCCTCGCCAACATCCGCGAGACGGACGCCATCGTCAACGTGGTGCGCTGTTTCGACGATCCCAATGTCGTGCACGTTTCCGGCAGGGTCGATCCGGTTGCCGATGTCGAGACCATCGTGACCGAACTGGCGCTCGCCGACCTCGCCAGCGTGGACAAGGCAATCGCCCGCGACGGCAGGAAAGCGAATGCCGGCGACAAGGAGGCGCGCAAGCTCATCGCGGTCCTGGAAAAACTGCGCCCCCACCTGGACGCGGGCAAGCCCGCCCGGACGCTGGAGCTTTCCGGGGAAGAAACGCTGCTTGTCAAACCCCTGTGCCTCCTGACCGGCAAACCGGCCATGTATGTCGGCAACGTGCCGGAGGATGGATTCACGCAAAATCCGCATCTCGAACGCCTGGAAGCGTTCGCGGCAGGGGAAGGCGCGCCGGTCGTCGCCATCTGCGCCAGGATCGAGGAGGAACTCGCCGATCTCCCCGACGCGGACAAGGCCGAATTCCTCATCGACCTGGGACTTTCGGAACCCGGCCTCAACCGCCTGATCCGGGCCGGCTACGATCTTCTTGGCCTGCAAACCTACTTCACCGCCGGCGTCAAGGAGGTACGCGCCTGGACAATCGGGAAAGGCGACACCGCCCCGCAGGCCGCGGGCGTCATCCACACCGATTTCGAACGCGGCTTCATCCGGGCGCAAACCATTTCCTTTGCGGATTTCATCGCGTACAAGGGCGAGCAAGGTGCCAGGGAAGCCGGCAAGATGCGCGCGGAAGGAAAGGACTACATTGTGCAGGACGGCGACGTGATGAATTTCCTGTTCAACGTCTGAGCCAAACAAGCCATTTCTAGAGCTTTCTTGGCGTTTCTTTTGTTCGGGAAATTTTCACTAAACCCGCGAGAACAAAGGGATCTGTATGCTCATGCAATCTCATGAAATGACCTGAGCTTGCATCGAAAAAGTGACTACGCTGGTGTATACGAAGATTGGACGGGGCGACAGAAGGTGTATATGATCCTTCTGTCGTCCCTCATTGCCGATCCCGTGACACCGTGCTTACAGATGCCCACTGCCGTGCTGCCAAACCGAAGGAGCAGCTCTACCGCCTGAATGACCTTCGCGGCCTCTACCTCGAAGTGAAGCCCAACGGGGTGAAGGCTTGGCGCTACCGCTTCAAGCTGGGCGGCAAGGGGTCGTGGTTCGCGCTAGGCGACTACCCCACCGTCAGCCTTGCTGACGCGCGGGACAAGTGCGAGGAAGCGCGGAAACTGGTCAAGCAGGGCATCAACCCCGTCCAGCACCGGCAGCTTGAGCGCCTCAAGCGCGAACAGGATTCCGCCAACACCTTCGAGGCTGTCGCCAAGGAATGGCTGGCCCTGCGGGACTGGGAGGACATCACCAAGAAACGCCGCCTGGACATGCTGGGGCGGGTGGTCTTTCCCAGCATCGGCAAGCTCCCGGTGCGCGACATCACCCCGGCGCACGTTCTCGACATCCTTACCAAGACCGTGAAACGCGGTGCGCCGACCGTCGCCGCCGAAGCCAAACGCACCATGTCCGCCGTATTCGAGTTCGCCGTTGCCACCTTGCGGGCAGACAACGATCCCGTCTGGCCCGTCCGCAAGGCGTTGCCCGCCAACAAGACGCAACACAAGACGGCGCTGACCACCGCACAGATTGGCAAGCTGCTCAACGACTTCGACAACCACCGCTGCGGCTATCAGGTCAATTTTTGCATCCAGTTGATGTGGTGGACACTGGCGCGTCCCAGCGAAGCCGCAGAAGCGGAATGGGCTGAATTCGATCTTGATGCGGCGCTTTGGACGATCCCAGCCCGGCGTATGAAAGCCCGCCGCGAGCATGTGATGCCACTGCCAACGCAGGCCGTAGAGATGCTGCGCCGCCTGCACGCCATCAGCGGCGACCGGACGCACCTGTTCCCCGGCAGGGATGACCGGAACAGGCCGATGTCGGTGCATTCCATTCGGCAGGCGCTCAAAGTGCTGGGCTGGAGCGGCACCTACAGCCCGCATGGCACCAGAACCACGGGCAGCACCCGGCTGAATGAAATGGGTTATCGCCCGGATGCCATTGAGGCGCAGCTTGCCCATGCGGAACCCAACTCGGTGCGCCGCACCTACAACCATGCCACCTACCTCGAAGAGCGGCGGGACATGATGCAGGCGTGGGCGGACAAGCTCGAACTCTGGAAGCGGGAGGCAGCCAATGACAAAGGCTGATGAGCGGCGTCAGTTCCGCTTCGCACTGGTGAAGGACATCCTGCGCTGTGAGTCGATCAGGAAACTGCCACATGACCACAAAAAGCTGCTTTTCCGGTGGCTGGCGAATGGCTGGCGCATCACCGACACCCCGCCTGATACATCGCGTATCCGGGCGCTTGAAAAGGCTGCGTCCGATGCGCGTCGGCTGCGGGCTGCGCTGAGTCGTCTTGAAGCGAAGGACGCCGCCAGCCTGGACTTCAACTACAGTCAGACCATCCCACTCTCAACCCGCCTGCTCGCCCTGGAAGAGCTGTCCAATGATGCCGATGCGCTGGCCCGCGTCATCAAGGGCGAACAGGCGGACATCGTGCGGCTGCGGAAACGGCGGACGGCGAAAAGCATTGCCAACACGCTTTCCATGTTCGGAATTCCGTTCAGCACGCGCAATGACTGGGATGTGGATGAGCGCAATGTGACGACTGCCATGCGCTGCGTGATGTTCGCCATGCTGGAAGCCGATGCGAAGAAGCTGCATTGGGGCACAGCCGCCGCCATCATCAAGCTGGGCTTTCAGATGCTGACCGATCCTGACGAAGAGAAGGTGGTGTTTTCAGAGGGAAGAATATCAGTTACGGCAGAGGAAGCGGAGATTGCCCGGCTTTTAATGCGTGAGATGCCGGAATGGAACGGCATCAAGCTGGTGGAGTAGCGAAAAGGCTTCCGCTGAGCAGTGCAATAGCTTTATCATCTTGAAAAATAGCGGATAAGGCAAGCAGGCTTCATGCAAATTCGGGTACAGACCTACAAGGGAAAGGGCGGGCACCCCAAGCCGGGCGAGTCCGTTTCTCTGCTGCGCTACGCCTATGATCCAGAGAAGCGGCGCTCCAAACAGGTCATCATCGGCACGGTAGATCGCTGGGCAACGTCACTGCCGCCTGACATTGAAGCCATCCTGACTGACGCAGAGCGTGAGGAGTTCAAGGAGTGGATGGCCGAGAGAGACCAGCGGCTTGCTGAGTACAAGCAGAAAAGCCACTTGCTGCACGCTGCCGAGAACATGGGGTGGGCGGCGAAAGCACTGGCTGCTGGAGTGGAGCCAGTCCGGCCTGAGCGGATTTGGGAGGCTCTGGATGTGCTGGCGAAGGCGCTGGAGAAGGCTGGGCACCCAAGGCCAAGCCGAGCACGAGGGCGACCATCGAAGAGCGAAACGCCGACGCCGGATGATCTTGTTGCCAGCCCTTACGACGATCCGATGCTGGTTGCCGAGCAGGAAGATATGGCTGAACGGATGACGGCACTGCCGAACTTTATCCCAAACAAATAAGCCTGCCATGTGCGCTTCGGCTCGATAGAGGGAGGTTACCCGTATTATCAAGCCGTCTTGCCCCTCGTCTGACTACGCAATGCCTCAACTGCCAAATTGATCGCGTCAGCATCGGATGCCTGGCTACCCCATTCCTTCCAGAAGTCCCGCGTGGCACTGTCCGGGGTCACTGCGGGCTTGTCCAAGCGAATCCGTGAAGGTAGCAATACAGCGTCGCCGAGCATGAGCGCTTCACCTGTATCTAGAAGAGGAAGGATGCTTGTGAGCCCAGCTAATGAGTCTGGCATCAACCGTGTGATAACTGCTTGGTCGGAATCATTGGTAAGCCGCAGCGAGAGGAAATTGTTGCACTGGCTCAGGATCGTCCTGCTGACATCGGACGGGCGTTGGCTTACTACCAAAAGGGAAAAACCATACTTCCGCCCTTCTTTGGCAATCCGCTCGAATGCTCCCAATGCCTGCCTTTGCACGGCGTCTGCATCATCTCGAACCGGCAGATACAAATGAGCCTCATCACAGAGAAGTGTAACTGGCGTTCGTTTGCCGGGATCGGTCCAGAACTGCACGTCATAGAGAAGGCGAGCAAGTGTACCGGTGACGACTGGCAGAACGTCGGACGGCACCTCGGAGAAATCAATAACTTTAATCCCCTTGCCTCCATTGGACGCGAGTAACCGCCCAACTTGAGCCGCTAGCCATCCGTACTCGTTTGCCTTTGGCGGCGGCGTGAACATGAAACCATATCGGCGATCATCGAGTTTGGCCTCAAGCCGGGAAAGAAAGCGTGTCAACTTGTCTTCCCATTCGCCCTTGACGGGACCAGTCTTGCCAACGCCCTTTGTCGTGTTGTCAGTGTGAAGCAGTGTAATCAGATCCTTTATCGAATATGGCACCGGTGAATCCACGGTAAAAGTCTTGAGTACTTCGGCCTTCTTCTCGGATTCGAGCGTCTTTTGCTTCAACGTGCGGACATGGAGGGTAAAACGGGAGGCTTGGTTGGGTGCGTTCTGGTCGCTGCGATCAAGGATCATCGACAGCATTTCATCGCGGTTGAGCAGCCAATATGGGAGGAAAAGTGCATCATCGGCTGGGTTTTCTAGGTCGCCAGGGCCGGCGATTCGGAAGCGCGATGCAAATCCCGCCTTCTCCACATTGGCCAATGGTGCGTACTCACCATGCATGTCGAATACGATGATATTAGGATGCTTTAGCTTTGAGGCTCGCTCCAGAATTAGCGCCACAGCATAGCTCTTGCCGGAGCCTGTGCTGCCTAAGATAGCCGCATGCCGCTGGAAAAATTTGTCCCCGCTTATGATGGCTTCCGCGCTCCGATCCGCGACAAAGATTCCAAGCTTTAAACGCTCGTTCTCAGGGTAGTCCGCTCCAAGAATCCCCATAAATCTCTGCAAGTTCGCCGCATCAATCACGTAGCAGTCGCGGTCAATCTGTGGGAAGCTATCAGCACCGCGTTTGAAAGTGTTCTTTTTCTCTCCATCGACCGTGCGGAACGTGCCGATCAGGGCACCACGAACCAAATCGGTTGGCGTAGATACAAGCCGCGTATCTTCGCCATCCTCCGGCAGGTCCTCGGCCAACTCATCGCGCACACTGCGTGTCACGCGTTCTGCCACCGCGATCAGGTACTCTCGTTCTGTACTTCCCCGAACTGCAATCAGGTTCCCGATACCAAGACGTGTCAGTAGCACCGAATTTGATACATTGATAGTGACCCGGCTGGTGTCGACAACAGCGACCTTGCCAAGCAGTTCTGTTTCTGTAAATTGAAGGGCAGCAGTTGTTTCGATCATGGCTCGAGAACCTCATCTATGAATTGGTGAACATCCCATATTTCCAGATTGGGAATGAATTTCTGCATCTTATTGATGGTTAGCCGCGTTCCCACAATGCCCGCGTCAGCACAGCTCTCAAGCGCAGTGACATTCGAGTGCGCCATTGCAAAATTAATCGCATTTGGTGTCAGTGTGTGAGCAAGCATGAGCGTTGGTTTTCCACTCTTTATTGCAGGAGCCAAGTGGGTCTCAAGATGATCATCATTAAACCCATAGCCAAGAATTAAAAATCGACTTGCCCGGTCAATCGCGTCGTTCGCCTTACTCCGGTGAAGGTCAAACGGACTCTCGTATCCATTACGAAATTTGTTCTGCCCAGGCGTGATAATTAAACGAGGTGCATCATGTAGTTCACCTGCATAGGCGACTGGCCTGCCATCCCGGAGATACCAGTCCAGACTTCCATGCGGCTTGCAAATCAAGGCCCTTGGCCGATAGTGATAGGTGACATTCGGTTTCTTGTAAGTGACATTCCGGCAAAAGCTCAGCTTGCTTTCGCGCTCGTTTAATGAGGCAGCGAATCTGCCAACGAACATTGTGTCGGCCCCGATCCCCACCTCTTCAACCGCAATCTCGACTAGTCGGTCGTAGTTTGTCGTCACTATTGTCAGTCCGGTGGACGGCTTCAACAGGTGGGCTAGAAGTCGAGTCAACCTGAGCTTCCGTTTCCCATTAAACACGTCAGACACCACCTGACGCTCTCGATTGGCAATCAGCATGCCGGTTGTAGCAGAGATTGCGGTTTCAAGAGTTGCGGTAGGAGCTTTCGCAAGCAGCGCCGCCTCCAGACCTGTTGTTGCCAACAGCTCCTTGATCTCTTCCCACAATGCCATATCTGGCACAGAGAGTCCCGGCCCCAATTCGGCAGAAAGATAATTGGCCAACTCCCCCATGCCAGGCAGCCCCTCGGCGCATGACAGGCCCGATCCGACGATGGTCACTAGGCCATCGCTCAAGTGCTCCTGAAGGTGCTTTTTAATGGCGTCGAGTGTCATCATCGTTCAGATCGGACATTAGTCCCCTCATCCTCTAATCCTGAGTAACGCCATGCCGATCAACATGGTCAGAACAGCTACTCCAAGCACTGTGCTGGCATAACGGTAGTACAGTTGCCTCAACACCCAGCGCACGGGCCGGGCTTCTGCCCGTCTCTGCTCAGCAATGAGTTGGGCACAGGCTCGATCGCGGGCCTGCAACTCCGATGTGGCACGTTCCTCGGCGTAAAGAACTGCGGCCAGATAGTCGAGCATCCGGTGCTCGGTGATGTTCTGCTTCCACGTCTCGACTTTGACCAAAGCTCCGGCCAGCATGGGTCGGGATTGGCCTTCGCGATGCTCGGGGTCGGTATAGTCGAAGACCAAACCGAACTGCTCATAAAACCAGTTGCGCCGCGCCTTGTTGTCACCGTGCGACTGTCCGGCCAGCAACTCGATGCCATTGACGTTCGCCTCGGGCCACTGCTGCACCCACTGGACGATCTCATTCATCAAGTAGGTGCCGATACGCTGACCATCCAGCCCCGGCAAATCAAGGAATACTGCCCCTTTCGACATCGAGGTCGAAGTTAGCGAGACAGCGTTGAAGTTGCGCGAGTAGCTGCCATCAAACCACCCTTTGCCGCCATCCCGATGCGAAAACTTGGTTGTGATGCGCTGATAGGAAAGCCGAATGGACGCCTCGTAGATCGTCCCATCCCGAGGATCGTGCCGATAGGTTTCCTCCCGCTCGACAAGCACCCAGCCCAATGCCTTGTCCTCCGGGCGATCCTTGCATCTAACCTCCAGCACGAGGATGCGCGGCTTTACGCTCTGGCCCTTGCGCCAAGAGTTGTCGAAGGACGGGAGTACCATCGCTCTAAACCATCGACTATGGGTTCGTCGGCGCAGCGGGAATAGCCGTCAGAGACAGCACTCGGCGGCGGAAATCGTCATACTCGTCGCCAGCCCTGAGCGACAGGGCGGCAAGCGAATAGAAGCGGTCAGTCGATGGCGACTCGCTGCGGGCCTTCACCATGTCCAGCCGCCCGACATTGACCACAGTCCAGCACTCGGTAAAGCCGCGCTGCCGCGCCTTCTGGTGGCTCTTCTCGGCCTCGCCGATGCGGTTGTGGATGTTGGATACATCCGTGCCGCTCTTGACCTCGATAGCAACCACGTTGCGGTAATGCTGATGCTCCATTTCTTCCCGGATGATGATGTCAGGGTCGGGCGCGAACTCGATCAGAAACGGACGGCCCGTGGCGCTGTTCACTTCGATGGCGCTTTCGCGCACCTCGGCGGCGGCATGGGCGACGATCTCCCGGATGATCTCGAACACCTGCACGATGCCATCGGTGCCGCGCTGGTTGTTGGCCCCGCCGCGTAGCTGCGGGCCTACGGTCAGCAGGGTCAAGTCATCCAGCAATTCCCGGCTGACGCGCAGCGGGCCGACACCGGCCAGCAGGGCCGATGCAGTGGCGCAAAACGCCACGCATAGGTCGGGCAGGTCGGCGGCTGCCGCCTTGCTGGTCTTGCCCTTTTCCTCCATCGACTTGAAGTAGCCGACACCGAAACCCTTGTCGCGCCCGTAAAACTCCTTCTGGCTGTAGCCCATCAGCAGCCGGTAATAGCCCAGCAGGTAGGGATTTGCCTCCAGCACGGCAGGCACGGCGAACAGTAGTTCAGCCCGCAAGCCGTACTGCGCAAGGGTCGCCAAGTCTGCCGGGGGTACGTACTCGGCAAGCTGCTTGTCCAGTTCGGCAATGTCCATGTCCCGCACGGTTTCCAGCAGGGCGCTTTGCAGATAGACAGCCCGGAACCGCTTGAGGGCGAAAGCGAAGTCGATTTGCAGCTTCGGCGGCGGAAAATTGATCTTGTTGGGGGTCGTCATGCGGTGGCGATCCTTATCACGTTGCTGTCCTGCCCCTGCAGGCGATCTGCCGCCAAGGCCACATATTCGGGGTTCAGTTCGATGCCCACGTATTGCCGGTTTTCGTCCTGGCACACGAGGCCCACGGTTCCCGATCCGAAGAACGGATCGAGGACGTAATCGCCCGGCTCGGTCGATGCTTGGATGCAAGGCCGGATCAGGTCGGGCGGGAAGGTAGCGAAGTGGGCACCGGCAAAAGGCTTGGTGTTCACATGCCAGACTGAGCGGCGGTTGCGCAGCCCGCCGCCGTCCGCAGGCTCCCGGACGGCCTGCCAGTCGTAGTAATACTTTTCCGACTTCGTGAGCATGAACAGGAACTCATGCGAGCGGGCCGGGCGATCCTTGACGCTCTCGGGCATCGCGTTTGGCTTGTTCCACACAATGTCACTGCGCAGATACCAGCCGTCCGCCTGCAAGGCGAACGCCAGCCGCCACGGAATGCCGATCAAGTCCTTTGGCTTCAAGCCCTCGGGTGTGTCGGGGCGAACGTCCATTGCCCGGGCCGGGTTCTTCTTGTCCGGGGCGCGATAACCGCGATTGCCGCTTGTGTAGCCGTCGCCGATGTTCAGCCAAAGGGTGCCGTCATCCGTCAGCACGCGCCGCACCTCGGCGAAGATGGCCACCAGTCGATGCAGGAACTGGGGCATGGTGCCCTCAAGCCCGATTTGTTCTTCGATGCCGTAATCGCGCAACCCCCAGTAGGGCGGCGAAGTAACCACGCAGCGCACAGACCCGGACGGCAGACGGCGCAGCACGGTCAGGGCGTCCCCCTCAAAAAGCGTCGAGCCGCGCAAGGTGAGCGGCTCGGGGCGCTGGATTCGCTCAACGCCAGAAGGCGCGGCGGTTTTTGCTTTTGGCATTGTTATGTCCTCTCAATCGTGGCGCGGCTGCACCACGCCGCAATGCTTGTAAATCGTTGTCCGTGACACGCCGTAATCTCGGGCGAGTTCGGCCACGCAGGTGTTCGGGTCGCGCAGTAGCGCCTTGATGTGGCGGATCTGCTTGGCGTCCAGCTTTGGCTTGCGGCCACCGGATCGGCCACGGGCGCGGGCCGCTTCCAACCCCGCCCGGGTTCGCTCGCGGATCAACCCGCGCTCGAACTCGGCCAGTGCCGCGAAAACGTGGAATTGCAGCTTGCCCGATGCGCTGCCCGTCTCGATCTTCTCGGTCAGGCTCTCGAAATGCACGCCGCGTTGCTCAAGCTCGGCCACGATCTGCACCAGATCAGGCAGACTGCGCCCGAGTCGATCCAGCCGCCACACGACGAGGGAATCCCCTGCCCGGAGCGCCTTCCGGCACTGCTCAAGCTCCGGGCGTGCCGCGCTCTTGCCGCTGGCTGCCTCTTCGTAGATGGTCGAGCACCCTGCCTGCCGGAGTGCGTCCCGTTGCAGGTCTAGGTTTTGATCGTCGGTCGAAACGCGGGCATAACCGATGCGTTGATTCATGAACAGTTCTGCCACATTGATAGCTGAACGAATAAATGAACACTTTACCGCATTTGGATAATACGGAAAAGCAGAATCCGGCTAGTGTTCAGAAAACCACCGTTTTATGAACAATTGGCAGAGCGAAACTGCCCCATTGCCCCGGCCAGCCAGTAGGCCGCCTGATACTGCGGCCATGTCGCAAACTCTGGATCGGCTGCGCGATGCTGGACACGCTCATAGAGCGTGCGCACTCGGTCAGCGACGGGGCCGTCCGGCTGCTCGATGATGGCGTGCAGCAGCCCGGTAAATGCCTCGCGGTCGCCACGATTGATGATCTCGTCAATGCCTGCGAGTGACCCCAGTGGATCGCTGGAAAGCCGGACTGACTCTGCGTGATCGCTCTCTGTGCTCAACTGTCGATCCATCGCTCGGCAGACCCAGCGCACAAACACCTCCCAACCCTCCCGAGTGATGACGTCGCGCCCCTCGTGCTGGAAAAAATACTGATCGCGCTCAGTCGTCGGCCATGTCCACCGCAATAGTCGCTGCCGCAACTCAAACGGCACACGATCCACATACACACCGTCCCTATCGCCAAATTCTTGGAAGTAGTCAGCCCGCAAAAACAGGAATTGCAGGTTGTTGAGTTTGTCGATTGCCATATGTCAGCCCCTGTCGCTCGCCAGCTCGATCAGGCATCCGATGTCATCTAGTGCCACGGTCAGGGCATCAGACCGCGCCTGTCTGGTATCGACGCGCATGTATTCATATTTCGGGCTGCAATGGGCGGTCGTACCGCTGGCAACGGCAAGCGTCTTGATCGCCCACTGCCACCTGTCCCCGCGATCACGCCGGGGTCGGTCGAGCGGATGCTGCCCGGCCTCGATGTCGTCCAGCATATGCTCAATGATCGCCAGTGCCCGCGACGTATCCGGGGATTGCTCGCCAATCTCAGCGGACAGAACGGCAAGCGCGGGGCGTGCCCTGATGGCTGCTCGCTGTAGGTCGTTCATTCTGGCTCCCCTTTCGTCACCCAGATCGGCAGCTCCAGCGGTAGAGTGACTTCGCCACGATCACGGGCCTGCAACTGTGACCGCGCCCATTGGCCGTCCCGCTTCATTTCAGCCCGCAAAGACAGGAGATGGGCACCCTCGAACTGCTCTCGGTCGAATGTCATCCCAGCCACGGTCAGCCGCTCAGGCATGGGTCGTTCCTGGCCGTGTTCGCAGACGAGCACATTATCGCCGCGTCGGATGATGTAGCACCCGGTTGGATCAGCGGTCATCCGCTCCGGCGACGCCTCTACAAAGTCGGCCCGGTTCTCGTCAAACGCCCAGATTCTCATGCGCTACCCTTCCTGTTCGGCAAAGGGTGGTGGCGGGAATGTGGCTGCATTGTGGTGAAGTGCCACGCTATTACCACCATGCGCACACATAGCCGCCACAGTGTCGCCACCGTCTTACCAATATCCCGCCACCATCGTTCCACCATGTCACCACCTTGTTGCCGTCATCATTGACACCATGCCGCCACCGTCTTTCCACACTATTGCCACCATTGCCGGTGGCATCATGGGGCAGGAGTAGAAACAGGGGAGTCCTCTTGTGGCGGTTGGGGATCGGCATCCCTCGCCGCTTCTTCCTGCATAGCCCGGCGCTCCTGTTCGGCCATGCCTTTTGCGCAGGCTTGAGCGAACATTTCTGGCGTCATGCCTTGCTCCGCAGCGGTGTCCATATACGCGGCGAAGCGGGCCTTGAGTCCGGCCAACGGAACCGCTAGCCCAGTCAAGCTAAGACCGTGCTCAAACTGGGCGGCATCCATGAAGGTGCGTTCAAACGCTGCCCAGCGAGGATCATCATTACTATGCTCTGGCTGATTGGCATTAGCCTCCTGAGCAGCCCTCAGTTCCGTCAGGCGGCGCTCTAGCGCGGCCATCGACTCTTCAATGCGCTTGCGCTCGTGCCCCAGCCTGCGCTCCGCATTCTGGGCGAGGATGATCCGGTTCAAGTTGCCCCAGTAGGTGTCGATCCCTTGGCGCTCCAGCGCTGTGGCAGCCGCTCCGATGTGTACGCCGGGCAGGCGGTCGAGTTCCTCGGCAGCGGCCAAATCTCCCCGCTCCAGCGCGTCTTCGCGCTGCACCGAGAGCGTGCGGTGATCCCATCGCTCATCCAGTCCTGCCCGCTCCATATGCTTGTTTCCGATCAACGCCCATTGCTCGCGCCAATATCGGAGTGTTTGCGGCCCAAGTTTCCGGTCAATGAACTCACGTCCTTTGACCTTCGAGAAGCCCTCTGGCGTCAGTTCACGTGTCGGCATCAGAAGATGCGCGTGGCTACCGACAAGGCCCTTCAAAGAGCCATCCCACGTCTTCGGATCATCACCGTGGATTGCGAAGTCCACAGGCAGGCCATGCCGGTCGGCAACGCTTTGGGCAAGGTCGCGCACCATCTCGATTTCCTGCTCTTTCGTGAGTCCATGCGACAGTGCCACGATGAACTCATGTGCCAGCCGCGCATCCTTTCGCGCCTCCGCCACCTCTACTGCATTCCATAGTGCTTCGCGGTGGCTGGCCCAGGACGGCGCGCCGGGCGGCACAACGATTTCCGTGTGACCGATCCTGCGCTTGCGCGTGTAGTCATGCACCTCGCCCGTGCGGTAGTCCGTGACGATGCCGCCACTGCGATAGGCAGCGGCGGCTGTGGCCGAAAAGCCGTGGCCTTGCTTGGCGGCATCCCGCTGCTTGCCCTTCTTGCCGCCGTCGCGGGATATGTAGTTCAGCTCCAGCCGGTACATGCCGCCACCTCCATTGAAAACCTGTTGTCACCGTCTCCCCTATGGAAAGCAGCGTGAAGGGGGTCAAGGGGCACAGCCCCTTGCGCAGGCGTCGCGTAGCGATGCGTAACTGCGCTGTTGCGGCAGGCGCAACAGATGAAAACCACCACCATCTTGGCCCCACGCGAGGCGCACAACACACACGCAAATGATACCGTCAAGGCGCGTTTTTGTCCTCAAAAAATAGTATTTATTGGCGGCATGACCGCAAGTTGAAAACTAGATGGCGGCACGTCCGCAATTGCTCGCAGGCGACGAGCATCAAAAATAATTTGTAGCCTTTAATGGACTATAGTCCCTGTGATTATTGGGACATAGGCGCTTGTGTCGCCTGCAATTGCAGTGATTCGATCATCGTCTTACATGGAGAATAGGCCATATTTCCTCATTGCTCGCACACCTTGACGCAACTCTATTGCTAACTGATAGTTCGATCTGAGACATGCCACATGGAGCAGAAAGAACGTGCAGCAGGCAGAGGAACAGAAGCGGGGGCGGGGACGCCGCCCGGCCAGCGAACTGGCAGAGCAGCGTGAGCGGGAAATAGCTGCTCTGGCAGCCACGGTGGCGCGACAGAAAAAGCGGCTTGAAGAGTTGAAGGAGGCTCAGCGCCGGGCGCAGAAGGCCGCAAGGCGAACCTACATCAACCAGCGCAAGTATGCGGTGGGCGGCCTGGCGCAGATTGCCGGACTGCTGGAAGCCGACCCCGGCTTCGTGCTCGGTCTCATGCTCGAAGCTGCGGAACAGCGCGACCGCGATGGCACTTGGCCCAGCGCGGTATTCGAGAAATACAAGCGACGAGGTGATGAGGTGCTGACTGAGCGTGCAGCCGCTCGCAAGCGGCGCAAGCCCACGGACGACGACGATGACGAGGACGTGGAGTTCGGCCCGGCAGCCGTGCGCATGCAGGAAAACCGCTATCAGGAAGGAGCACACTAAATGGCAGCCGCCGATCCATCCATACCCTTTTCGCCCTGCGATTCCGCCGCAGGCGCTTGCACTGATGTCAGCGTCGGAATCCTTGAGTGGATCTTCGGCGGTGTCATTTCAAAACTGACGCAGGGGGCCGATCCCGATACTGTTGATGCCAGCGTCAGCGTGATGGCTTCGATCTTCTCGGTCTTCAACTCCGGCCTGCTGGTTGTCGCCAGCCTGATCGTCAGCTACGTCGCCATCATGGGCGTGACCAACACGGCCAACGAGGGCGAAGCGATGGGCCGCAACTGGTCGTCACTCTGGACGCCCGTGCGGATCGTTTCTGGCGGCAGTGTGCTGCTGCCGACCACTAGCGGCTACAGCTTCATTCAGCTCATCGTGATGATGTTTGCGTTGTGGGGTGTGGGCTTCGCCAACACCCTGTTCAAGATCGGTACGGAAAACGGGATCATCAACGGCGCACTGACTGCGACCAGTGCCCAGATGGGACTCGGAAGCGGCGCAAAGCCGAACCCGAACTATCCGCTCTACGACATCCGCCAGTTTGCGCAGGAATACCTGGCCGTAGCGTGGTGCAAGCGCACCGTGAACGCCTCATTCTCTGGCTTCGGCGGCGGCACGCCAAACGTCAGCGCAGCCGGAACACCTGACCAGACCATTGCCGAAGGCGGCAGCAAAAAGGCAATGATCTATCAGGCGAAGGATCGAAATGCCGTCACCAATCTGGGCGGTGGTGTCCCGCTTTGCGGATCGGTGAAGGTCTATAGCTATTCGGCTCCGGCTGCCATCGCCGCTGAAACCACCACGTCGGCGGCAACGATCTTCGATCCGGCCAAGATTCAGGATAACGCTGCGGCGATGAGCGCAGTCCGTGTGGCAGCACTGAATGCCAAGGCTGCGGCGGTCAACAAGGTGATGACCGACATTGAGGCGTGGGTTGGCGAGTGGCCCGCGACCATCAACGAATCCGGCTGGGAGAACGTCAAGAGCGACCGCTTCAACCAGATCGTCAATCAAGCCCAGAGCACTCTGACGGCCAGCCTGACCGCACAGATCGCGGCGGATAGCACCCTGAAAACGATCATGCAGCAATACGTGAATGACATCACGGCGGACGGCTGGGCAATGGCAGGCGGCTTCTATCAGCGCCTTGGCGGTATCAAGGAAGAGCTGGGCCGCATCTATGCTGAAAGCGTTGCGCAGGCTACCGCACCGAACCTCAACACGCTGCCGCAAGGGCCGCATTCATCGCTGGCTGCCAACAGCTATACCACGGTCTACAACACCATCATCAGCAAATCCGTGAGCGGTGCAAGCTACAGCACACCAGACACGCCACGGGCCGCCGATCTCAAGTCCAATTTGATTCCGGCCAGCCTGGATGACCTCAGCATCGACACGCTTGGTAGCCGTGGTGACAGCTTCATGTCGGGCTTCATTCAGTGGGGCATGGAGCGTGTGACCGCAACGATGATCGGCACCGATGGCGACGTGGACGCCATTGCTCGTATCAAAACCACTGGCGATGTGCTCGCGCTGCTGCAATCGACGGGCTTTGCCGCCGACCGGCTGGTTCACACCTCGCTGTCTGGTCTGAAAGCCATCGCGGCGGGAGTGGGCAGCGTGAGCTTCCTTGGCACCAAGGTCGATGCCACCCCGTTGGCCGATACGTTCTTGCAGTGGGTCATTTATAACTTCCTGACCCCGCTGGCCGAAGTCACAACGTGGCTCGGGCGGCTGGCGTTCTATTTCGGCGTGTTCCTGCCGAGCCTGCCCTACACCATCTTCATGATCGCAGTGGTGGGCTGGCTGATGGCGGTACTCCAGTCGATCATTGCCGCACCGCTGTGGGCTGTCATGCACATGACGCCTGACCGCACCTTCGTCGGCAGTCAGACGCAAGGCTATCTGCTCCTGCTGTCGCTCTTCATCCGTCCGGCGCTCATCATCACCGGCCTGTTCGCCGCGATGATGGTTGCCAATCCCGTGGTCGGGTACATCAGCAAAGCTTTTTGGTCGATGTATCACGCCAACGTCACCTCGGCGGAATCGCTGGGCTGGTTCATTGAATTTTTGCAGTGGAAGAACTGGCTCATCGTCTATGGGTTCGTGTTGTTGCCAACGATGTACATGATTTTCGGGCTGTCGCAGACCCTGCCGGACACCGTGCTGCGATGGATCGGCGCAGGCATCAGCCCTATGGGCGAAACCCAGGCCACCGAGCAGATGCGGGCCAACTCGGAAAAATACGGCCCAAGCGCGTTGCAGGGTGGAGCTTCGCCCAAGCCCACTGTGGATACCGATCACAAATCTCGCCGCCTGAATGACAATCACGGTGGAACTGGCAGCCTGGGTGGCCCACGCAACCCATCTGGCGGCGGCGGAGGCCGCAGCGGTGGTGGCAACTATCCGCGCCTGTTGAGTGCCAACGGACAAGGGGTTGCGCCGCAGCAGCACGACGCACCTGCCACGTCTGCATCAAGCGGCTCCGCAGCGCCCAGTGGGCCAACGCGCAGCACTGCCGCAGCGTCAGCCAGCGCCGGGTCATCACTCAATACCGGATCGCAAGGCGTTACCGGCAGTCGCTGGGGTAACAGCGAAGACATCACCGACGCGGAATTCGTCGAAGTGAAAGACGCCCCGCGATCTGCTGCTGCACGCCCTGCATCCACTGGGGAAACAGCCAGCAGCGCTGTGCTTGCCCTTGGGTCGGCGGGTGCCATCAGTTCAGTTTCGGCGGATACCGCAGACAGTGACGATGGCGGGAACGCTCCCGCTCTGCATTACGACACCCGCTATACCCCGCCGCCTACCAGCACGGCTGATAGCAGCACCACAGTTATCAATCACGGCGGCACAGCCGCTGATGGAGGACAACCGGCATGAGCTATCAGTACGACTACACCGCCGAGGCGAACGGTCATGTCATCGGACTGCGGCGCGGATATGAGCAAGGGCACGCTGCTGGATATGCCGACGGCCACAACGATGTCGTCGCACGTTGGCACAAAGAGGTCAGAGAACAGTGGGAGCCGCTCGTTGATCGGCTGACCGCCGAGCGTGACGAAGCTATCCGCGACCGCGACGAGCTGCTGGAGCGCGTTCGCCATGCGGGCCAGCAGACCCACAAATGGAGCAAGGCGTTCTACAGCCTGCTGTGCGCCCTCGATTCAGCGCTGGAGGTGCTCCAGGACGCACCGCAGGAGATGCGCACCCGGATGATGCTCGATCTCGCCAAGCGTGCCGAGTACATGCACGGCAAGGGCTGGATCGACTCGATGCCGCAGGACAACAGCGTCCTGCGTTCCCGCGCCCGCCCAACCGCTGACCAGCTTCGTGGATGGTGGGATCAGGTTCTCCACCACGCCAAGAAGACGGCGGAAACAGACCAGTCCCCCAGTCCATAAGGAAGGAGCCGTAGATGACCCATACCTTGTTTCCCGATGCCGCTGTGCTGGCCGTCCTGCTCGCAGTTGCAGACGCCGTGCTGGCCCAGCGCAAACGCCGCACACACCCCCGGAGGGCTTTCGGATGAATCTCAAGAACGGCGCGAAACGCGCAGCCAAATTCACGTTCGTCGATATGCCCCTGTCGATCCTCGGCTGGCGACAACTCCGGGCGAACAACGGCTACATCCGTGACCTGTGGCGCACGCTGCGCCATCCTCAATGTCCCGAGTGCGGGCGCGGTGTCATGCACCTGCCCGCCGATGCCCAACCGGACGAAAAGGCGCTTTATCCGTGGGAGTGCTCCGCCAAATGTGGGTTCGGCGTACTGGCCCCGCAAGACCCGGCAGAGATTCGCCACATCGTGCAGGGACGATCCGAGACACGCGGCAAGCAACGGTTGGCGTTTCTCGGCGACCCTGAGCGCGACAAGCTCATCACCAGCCATCTGCGCAAATCCCGCGCCTATTGGGTGGTGGTTGCCCTCGTCTTTTTGATGGCAGCGTGGCAACTGGCAGTCGGCGCGCCGCTGATGGTTGCCCTGAGCGTGCTGTGCATGTGCCTGCCATTCTCCATCCATGCGATCCGCTGGAGTTATCGGGCGTGGCAGGTTCGCACGGGCACCCTGTTTGTGCCGGGCGCTTTCGGGCGCTACGTGCGGGAAATGCTGTGGGTGCGGGGGGTGCAATGATGGCCGCTTTCCTGCGTAATTCCCTGCTGCACCTTGGCCGTGAGCGCATCACGCGGGTGCTATGCGTCATCGCGTCCCTGGTCGCCTTCGCCTACCAGTACCGCCAACTGGATGACCCGGCGCTGCATGATCTGGTCGCGCCCGTGGTGCTCGCTATCGCGGTTCCAATCCTCTACCTGACGCCGCTGGTCTGGCTCCTGTTCCGATACCTCATAAGGCCCACCTATGAAAACGAAAACCGCTGACAGCTATCTCGTGCTGCACGTGTCGTGGTTGCGCGAGCACGATCAGGTTATCGCCGAGTTGGTTGACTTGTGGCTAGACCGGCGGGCCACGCAACCATCGAGAACGAAGCCTGCCCGTGTCCGAGCATCACATAACACCATCATCAGGAGCGGAAGCCATCATGCCCATGGGTAGCAAATACCTCCCCGCAATTGCAGCGGTCGCGTTTTCCAGCATCGCCTGCGCCCAGATGCCCGTCCCCTTGCTTGACAACGAGCCTGCCGCACCCAACGCTGCGCTCTGGGCTGTGGCCACCCCGATGCAGCAAGCAACGCTGGAATGCGAAGAGCTGCCTGACCGCCCGGCCACCTGCGTCCTGCTGCCGCGAAAACCGGCAGGCGAAGGCGCAGGCGGAGTGCCGCAGCACGTGAGCGGGCGTAGCGCGGCGACATGTCGTGCGGCATCCAATAGCGGAGGAAGGAGGCAACATGTTTGTGTTTCTGCACCCTGAAGTAATGGAGCGTCTCTGCATGGAGAAGGAAGAACGGCAGAGGTTTGTCCAGGCGATGCGCTCGTGCCCCGGCGTGATCTTGGAGTTGCTGCCGTTCGCGCCCCGAAAACGCAGGCCAGAACCTCGGATCGTGCTGATTCCGTCTAGTTGCCGACGGCAGCGGGAATACCGCCGCGAGGAACTGGTCATCTACTGCGACCGATTTGATCTCGTCGAGAAAATCACGCTGCTGGCATACATCTCGATGCTCCAGATGCGGATCGAGCAGGAGGTGATGGAGGAGCAGTAAGCCTACCCCTGCCGGGCTTTCATGATGGCGGCGGCGGCAACAGCCGCCGCTTCGTTTTCGGCAGCCTCACGCGCCCACCAGGCTGGCTGGGCGGCAGCATTCGACAGCGCCCCGGCTGCCCACAATGCAAGTTCCTGATCGCCCAGATTGATTGCCTGAGTGAACACCGCACCAAGCTGCCGAAGCTCGTCGGCCAGTTTCTGATATTCGGCGGCGGTCGGCATCACTCGCTCCTGTTTTTCTTGACACCCTTCGGCGCAAGGCCAGCCGCTGCCAGCCGCTCTTCGAGGCTGGCAAGCTGCCGCTGAACATCGCCAGCCTTGGCAAGCTGCCCTTGCAGGTCGATCACCTGCTGCTCCGCTTTGGCGAGTGCAGCACGGGCTTCCATCAGTTCGCCTTCCATGCGTGTTGCGTGCTCGGCACGCTCTTCCAGACGGCCAACCTTCAATTCCAGTGCCCGATTTGCCTCGAGCAGCGCGGCAAACTCATCGGCGCGTACAGCGTCCTGCGCTTCCAGTCGGGCGATTTCTTCGGTCGCCTCGGCCAGTTCGGCCTTCATTGCGCTCACGCGGGCCTCCGCATCCTTGCGCACTGCCTCGGACTCCACCCGCGCCTGCTGGGCTACCTCGGCGTAGATGCTGCGCACGAGTTCTGCCCCGCGTGCCAACAGGGCGTCCGGCACTTCTACGGCAGCCTCTTCGCCTTTCTCGCGCCGGGCTTCCCAGTCAGCCAGCATCGGCTTGAGCGTGGTGAACGATCCGCCGACCCGCTGCTGGATCAGCCGGAAGGTGGGCTTGCCACCTGCGGCGACGATGGCATCAGCGGCGGCATCAACCGCCTGTTGAGTGACGACCTGCTGCATGGCTACCTCCTTTGTATCGTAACATCGTAACGTGTTACGTTATGATAACGTAACAGCGATGAAGGGGCAAGAGGAAACAGCCTTCGCTCCCGCTGGTCGCTGCGCGTCCGCCCGTGGACAACCTGCCCGCCCACAGCGCAAGGCTATGGACGGCCCGCCGTCGGCGGGTACGCAGGTATGCCCACCGGCTCCCTTGCCGGGGCTACTCGCATTTTTCAAATGCCTGATGGGCTACTTGCTGACGCCTCGCTGCGCTCGTTGTCGGCCAGCCGACAAGCGCGGAAAGCTGCGCATTCCCGCGTTGCCGACCGGCTCCGCTGGGAAACAGTCGTAAACGGCCTACGACAATCAATTCTGCGCAGGTAGTGGGTTGGCATGGCTTTCACCAAGAGAACGCCATATCGTGCGCTTCCGGGCTTTTCTGAGGTGTTTCAGCGGAGGGGCAGGGTCAAGGGGTTGGTGCGGCCCGCAGCCCGAAGGGCGAGGACACGGCCCCTTGACGCTGAACCGTAGCGGTCAGCCTGAGCGAGTGGGGGCAGGGACGAAGGGCGAAGCCCGCCACCCCTGCTCCCCGAGCCTCACGGCGGCGAGTGGCCCCCGGCAGGGCCGCCGGAGGCATATTTGAAAACAGCCGACGCCAAGTAACCCCTGTCATTCTTTGAATGACGAGTAGCCCCGGCAAGGGAGCCGGTGGGCATACCTGCGTACCCGCCGACGGCGGGCCGTCCATAGCCTTGCGCTGGGCGGGCAGGTTGTCCACGGGCGGACGCGCAGCGACCAGCGGGAGCGAAGGCTGTGGGGAACTCGCTTGCGAGTTATCCACAGTTCTCTGCTGGTAGAAGAAGGGTAGAAGAAAAGTAGAAGCGAAAAAATGCCGTTTTTATTCAATTAAATCAGTTGCTTATAAACGGGATGCGCGACGCTATCCCGATAAAGCGCGACGCCATCCCGATAAGGCGCGATGCTATCCCGACGAGGGCGCGACGCTATCCCGATGAAAAACGTCCCATTTTTTGGGCGCTTGGGTGGAATGCTATGCCACTGCTTCCGGAAGCCACAGAGCAAGCTGCGGGTTGCCTCGTGTGCTGTCCTCGATCTTGTGGGCCGTGATGATCTCAAGCCGCTCCAGTTCGCGCACAGCGCGGGCTAAAGCGTCGTGGAAATCACGCATCCGCCCGCTGTATTCCATCTTGCCCTTGAGCCAGTCCAGTGCATACCGCTGCACTGGGTCAGAGGACGTGGCCACCAGCCGCTGCAATGTCTTGGCCATGTCCTGATTGCGCCCGATCTGCATCCGCTTGTCCCAGTCGATCAAGCTGTATTCCCGGTTGCCGAAAATCTCTACCCAGCGGGGATCTAGGCTGTAGCTGTACGTCTCGGCCTCGTCGTCGTAGCTGAAGGCCGCGATGATGCGGAAAGACACCGTTTTGCCGATGCTGTACCGGGTCGAGCCGTCCGGCTTCTTGGCCTCAAGGAACAGTGTGGCCTCTGTCAGCGCCTTGATACGGCGATGTAGCCATTCGTAATCGTGCTTGCCCGTGCTGCGCTTGAGCCTGCGCAACAGCGCGGCACGGTTGAGCGGCACTGATGTGCCCAAGCGGAACGGCTGGGCGAAGGCAATCAATGCCATGATGAGGTCGCCGTCTGCTTCGTCTAGTTGCTCCCCTGTGTACTCCAGCACGCAGTCCCGCCGTGTCACCATCACAGCTTGCCGATGGAATTTGCGTTTCCCTCGTGCGATGGGAGCAATGAGGCTCGATCTGTTCAGATGGTTTGGAAAGGCTCCAATATCGAAGCCGGGCAAAAACATTTGGCGGGGTTCATTTGCTGCCCGCTGCTCCGCCTGCTCTGCTACCTCAGCGGCTTTCTGCTTGATCCACGCCAGCGGATCGCGCTTGGGCGTGACTTCTGCCACGCCGGCATCCAGCAAGTTGCCCAAGCCGCGCATCGTCGAACCCTGAACCTTGGCCTGCGGAATCGCGGCGGTCAGGGATAGACAGCGTTGTTGCTGGCAGCGCGGGCGGTAGCGGCCTTCTGTTCGAGCCACGCATCAATCTCGTGCTCAAGCCAGCCGACTACGCCTTTGTTGATCTGGATGGATACCGGGAATGTCGGATCAGCGCGGCAGGTGCGCCAGAGGGTCACTTCACTAATGCCGCCCAGTTTCTCGCAGACCGCTTTCTTGCGTAAAATCTTCATCGTCTTCACCCCTGCATTTCGATTGGATGCAGGCAGTTTCAGACGGCGGGCCGGTCACGGTCACGGATTCCCAGAAGGAAATTTTTGCAGCAAAAAATCCGACGCAGCGATGCGGGACAGGCAAACGATGCGTGGGCCTCGCTCCGGGTAGCAGCGGCCAAAGTGTATATGGAAGTGACTACAAGATAAGGAAAAACAAGGTGAGGGACGCTTCTACAAATAATTTCCGGCCAGACTTCCCGTTCAACGTCTGACGGGTTTCGCCGGACTCGGGCAGGAGCAACCGCGAAGGCCACGGCGCAAGCGTTGAAGCGTTGGTCTCCGTGATCGAGGCGCCGGGCGGATGCCGGATCCAGCCAGAACCTTGCATATAATGCGCGGCAATGTTTGACTGCAGTTCCCATTGATGTAGAACCCTGAACCTTGGAAAGGAGAACCGGATGCGTCGCGTCTGGAACATGAGCGCCGGTCCGGCGGCGCTGCCCACGGAAGTCGTCCTGGAAATCCAGCGGGAATTCCCCGACTGGCGGGGCATCGGCGCGGGGATCATGGAAGTGAGCCATCGCGGCAAGGCGTTTTCCGGCGTGATCGAGGCGGCAAGGGCCGACCTGCGGGAATTGCTGGACATCCCGGAAAGCTACGCGGTGCTGTTCTTGCAGGGCGGCGCGTCGTTGCAATTCGCGCAGGTCCCGATGAATCTCGCGGAAGGAAAAAGCGCGGACTACCTGATTACCGGCGCGTGGTCGCAAAAGGCATATGGAGAGGCCGCCCGGCTGGGCAAGGCGCGCGTCGCGCGCGCGGACGAGCCTACACCCTTTTCAGGAACTGGCAAATCTGGATTGGCGCGCGTCGCGCGCGCGGACGAGCCTTTCACGCGCCTGCCCGGCATCGACGCGCTGCAACTGGACCCCGAAGCGGCCTATCTGCATCTTTGCGGCAATGAAACCATCCACGGCGTGGAAATCGACGAGACCTATATTGCGCGTCTTGCCGACAGGGCGGCTTCGGTTCCCCTCGTCTCGGACATGAGTTCGCACATCCTTTCCCGACCCATGGATGTTCGCCGGTATGGCCTCCTCTATGCCGGCGCGCAAAAAAACATCGGGATTGCCGGCCTGACCATCGTCATCGTGCGCGCGGATCTGCTCGAACGGGCGGCGCCCGGCATTCCCGCGATCCTGGATTACCGGGCACAGGCCGCGAACGATTCCATGCTCAACACCCCGCCCACCTTCGCCATCTATGTCGCCGGGCTGGTGTTCAAATGGCTGAAGCGGCAGGGCGGCCTGGACGGTGTGGAGAAAACCAACCGCGCCAAGGCGGATCGCCTCTATGCCGCCATCGACGAAAGCGACGGCTTCTACACGAATCACGTTGACCCCGCGTGTCGTTCCCGCATGAACGTCCCCTTCAACCTGCCGACGCCGGAACTGGAAGGCGAATTCGTCCGCGCCTCCGAAGCGGCGGGGTTCATGGGACTGAAAGGCCACAAATCCGTCGGCGGCATCCGCGCCTCCCTCTACAATGCCGTACCGGAAGAAGGCGTCGAGGCGTTGATCGCGTTCATGACGGATTTCAGGCAAGAACACGCGAATTGAGGGTTGGAAGCCCGGAAGGGGGATCCACGCGGAGCGGAAAGTGCAAAAAGGGCCGGGCGGGATTGCCGGCCTTTTTCGCGTTGGTGAAACGGCTTTTCAGAGCGGGAGCGTTTCCTGCGCGTCGTTCCCGGTCGCCGATGCCGGAAGCCCCAGGTGGCGATAGATGGCGGGTGTCGCCACGCGCCCGCGCGGGGTGCGTTGCAGGTACCCCTGCTGGATCAGGTAGGGTTCCAGCACGTCCTCGATCGTGTCCCGCGCCTCCCCGATGGCCACCGCGAGATTGTCGACGCCGACCGGGCCACCGCCGAATTTCTCGATGACCGCGAGAACCAGCTTGCGGTCCATGATGTCGAGACCGGCGCTGTCGACGTCCAGCATGGAAAGCGCCATGTCGGACAACGCCCGGGTGATGCGACCGTCGGATTTCACTTCGGCGTAGTCGCGCACCCGGCGCAGGAGCCGGTTGGCGATTCGCGGCGTGCCGCGCGCGCGGCGGGCGATTTCCAGCGCCCCTTCCAGATCGATGGCCGCGTTCAGGAGCCGCGCCGAGCGCAGCACGATTTCGCGCAATTCCTCCGGTGAATAGAACTCCAGGCGGGCGACGATGCCGAAGCGGTCGCGCAGCGGGTTGGTGAGCATTCCGGCGCGGGTCGTCGCCCCCACCAGCGTGAAAGGCGGCAGGTCGAGCTTGACGGAACGCGCCGCCGGTCCCTCGCCGATCATGATGTCGATCTGGTAATCCTCCATCGCCGGATAGAGGATTTCCTCCACCACCGGCGACAGGCGGTGGATTTCGTCGATGAAGAGGATGTCGTTCGCCTCGAGGTTGGTCAGCAGCGCCGCCAGGTCCCCGGCGCGTTCCAGCACCGGGCCGGAAGTCTGCCGCAGATTGACGCCCATTTCCTGCGCCAGGATGTGCGCGAGCGTCGTCTTGCCCAGGCCCGGCGGACCGAAGAGCAGGACGTGATCCAGCGATTCGCCGCGCCGGCGCGCCGCCTGGATGAAGATTTCCAGTTGTCCGAGAATCTTGGCCTGCCCGATGTACTCCGCCAGCCGCCGTGGCCGCAGGGCGCGTTCCTGCGCCTCCTCTTCCCTCGATTTCGCCTGTGGCGCGATCAGGCGGCCAGCGCCGGAGGCAAGGTCATCCGTTTCGATCATGATGGTTCCTGATGTGGTTCCCGATGTGTGGTTCCCGATGGTCCGCGAACGACAATCCACAACGCGCCATGCGCCGCGCGAACCCGGTGGTCATGGATTCCCGTCCGCGTCCAGGCACGCGCGCCGGAATTGCCGGAATTGCCATTCCGCCTGCCTGCGGGCGAATCGCCACCGCCAGTACAGCCAGGCGACGGCCACCGCGACCGCGCCGCCAACGCAGAGCAGCGGCAGCGAGGGCTGCCCGGTGGCGAACAGGAGGAGAAAGAACAGGATTCCGCCCGCAATCACCCCCAGCATGACAGCAGGTTTTCCCGCGATTTCGAACGGCAGGCCCCGGTTGCTGATGTTGTCGAAAGCGGCTTCCAGCATGTCCGCCCGGTATTCCAGTGTGTTGATCTGGCGCGTGAATGCCGCGTCCCGGAAACCGCCGGATTCCCGCATGGCCTGGATGCGCTGCCGGAAGTTTTCCAGGGTGGCGCGCAATTCCAGGATGGTTTCCGCGTCAAGCGCGTCGTCCACGTGCAGGAAAGGTTGCAGGGCCACCTCGATTTCCGCGCGGGCGGCGGCAAGCGACCGTCCCTGCCTTTCCGATTGCCGCCGGCGTTTTTCCCGCACCGCCACCGCCGACGCGCGGGCGATTTCCGCCATCTCGCCGGCGGCGATCAACCGGGCGGCGCGACTGGCCATTCCCGTCGGCATGGCCGTCGCCATTTCCGCGAACCAGGGCGCATCGTCGGCCAGTTCCATCGCCACGCGCCCGATGTCCTTTTCCAGGGCGTCCAGGAAACCGGCCTGCGTCAGCGCCAGGATGACGCGCGGATGCAGGCGCGCCGGGGCGGGCAGGGGCACGGTATTGGCGGAACCGTAGATGAGCGCGTCGAAATTCACGGCGCCGCTTTCTTCCGCGTCAATCTGTCGCATCCAGCCGCGGCTTGTTTTCTTCATCGTCTCCCAGACATGGCGAATCTCCGCCATGGTTTGCCGCCAGGTTTCGCTCAGCCGCGTCAGTTCCGGATGCGTTGCGCCAAACAGGGAAAGCGCGCTGTTTTCGTAGAGGTCGACCAGCCAGGCGCGCGCGTCGCGCGCCTCCGCCGTGTCCGCGCACGCCTGCCGCGCGCAGGCTTCCAGGGCTTCCCCTCCCGCCGGACGGCCCAGCCAGCAGGGCGGCAAATCCGGCGCGGCGGCCAGCAGGAAGCGCAGGAACCTGCGTTCCGCCCTTTCGCCAGGAACGTCCGAAAGCGCGTTGATGGCGCGCAGGAGGCCAAAATCATGCAGTTCCTCCTTGATCCATGTCTGAACCAGGCCATTTTGCAGGTCGCGCATGCCCTGCCGCCACTGTTCTGGACCGGACGCGAAGAGCGCCGCCAGTTCCCCGGCGTCGCGGGCTTCGCCCGCACCCAGGCGGAACGGGCGCACCCGTTCCGCGCCGGTTTCCACCGGCATCGGCAGGGTGGTGTCGCCAGCCAGCCAGCGGGCCACTTCCGGCGCGCCCCAGCGCCGGTCCGGATCGCGCAGCAGAAGTCCCCGGCAGAGTTTTTCCATGCGCGCGTCGACAAGGCCCGCGACCGCGACCGGACGGGTCGCCAGATGGTGATTGACAACCTGTTCCGACAAACCGTCGAAGGGATGTCTTCCGGAAGCCGCTTCCAGCAGGATCATGCCCACCGACCACCAGTCGGCCTTGGCGTCCAGCACGCCGGTGAGCGCTTCCGGCGCGGCGTACTTGACGGTGCGGGCGTTGTCGGTGAAAAGCCGCGTGCCCTCGGCGAGCGAGGCGATGCCGAAATCGGTGAGCGCGAGCGCGAGCGGCGACGTCTTTCTCACCAGGACATTCTCGGGTTTCAAATCCCGGTGCAGGATGCCGCGCGCGTGCAGCGCGTTTACGCCGGCGGACAGTTCCCGCGCCAGGCGCGTGAAGAATTCCCGGTCGACAAGCCGTCCCTCCAGGATGTCCCTCAGGTTCCCGCCCGCGCAGTATTCCATCAATGTCCAGGCAAGCCCCTCGTCCACGCCGTATTCGATCAACTGGACGACGTGCGGTCCCGCTCCGGTGACGCGGGCGAGCAGATTGGCGTCCGGACGGATGCCGCGCCGGTAGAGTTTCAGCACCCGCCGCGGACCGCTTTCCGCCTCCGCCGGCGTGACGATCAGGAGATCGGATTCGCTGCCTGTCGCCGCCAGTTCGCGGAGCACGCGAAACCGCGTCGCCAGCCGGCGCGGCAGCACGATGCGCAACGTGGGCGCGCCGGGCGTCGCCGCCGGCACATGGTCGAGTTCCGGCCGCGCCAGCTCCAGGACGGGGAAAGCGGAAGTCACAGGCGCGGGCGCGGCGGGCCGCGCTTCCGCGGATGGCAGGGGCGAATCGCAATAGAGACAGCGCGCGCTTCCCGGCGGATTCGACTGGCCGCAATCCGGCGCGGGACAGCGCACCGTTCCCGCGGGCGCGTCCGGCGCAATCCTCGCCGCCACCGCCGGGGCGACCTCCGGAACAGCGTCGGGATTGACATGGCGCGCGGCGACGGCGGAAACCCCCGCGTCCCGCGCTTCGTCCTGCGCTTTGCCTCGCACTTCGTCCTGCGTTTCGCCCCGCGTTTCGCCCTGCGTTTCGCCCCGCGTTTCGCCCTGCGTTTCGCCCCGCGCAGCGGCGGCGGCGGCGGCGGCGTTCGTCCCGGAGGGCGTTTCCGGTTCCGGCGTGGCGGCGCGGCGATGGAAATCCACATCCGCGAGCGAAGTCGCGCAGACACGGCAATGCATGCGTTCCGGGGGATTCTCGGTTTCGCAGGCCGGGCAGACGCGGACGAATGTCGCGGGACGCATCACCGCCAGGAAACCTGGTCGAGGGTAAGGCCGCGCGCTGCGCACAACGCCTCCAGCGCCGCCATGTCGTTGCGTCCGGGAATGCCGATCATCCAGACGCGCCCGTTTTCCACCGCCACCTGCATGGCCTTTTCCGCCGCCATCGCGCCCTTGCCGCCATACCGTTCCTCTCCCAAGGGCGAGAGCGGAACCAGCGTCTGGTTGGCGGAACCACGCCAGATGCCGCCTTGCGGCAGGTTTTCCACATAGGGTTCGGGGATGATGGCGTCGAGTTTCCCGAGCAGCCCGGCGTGCTGTCGCCGCAAGGTCCGCAAGGGATAGCCGCTGTAGCAGAGCAGGTCGAAGCGCAGGCCCGCGCGTTTGCGCCACTGCCGCAATCCATCGAGCAGGGCCTGCAGGGCAAGCGGCTGCTCGAAGGGTTCGCCGCCGCTGAACGTCACGCCATCCAGCCCGGTCCCTGCCTTGTCCCGCACCCACGCGACGACATCGGGCGCGGCGATTTCCGCGCCTTCGCCGGTCTCCCAGGTGTCCCGCGAAACACATCCCCGACACCGGATGGAACACCCCTGGAACCAGATGCCGGCGCGGCGTCCATGCCCCAGCACCGTGACCGGGTAATGCGCCTTGTTGAGCCGGAGAGTGACGGGTTTCATCATGCAGCGAACTCCATTGGAAGCCCCGCCCGAAAGAATCGGCGCGAAGGCGGGAATCCCTTTCTTCCAGCGGCGGAAGCATCCCGCTCCCGCCGTTTCCGGCCAGGGTTTCGACCGCGACGGCCCGGAAGAGGGAAGCCCCTTCCAGCCCCCTTCCAACCCGTCCCGCGCGACAGGCGCGAAGCCCGCCGCGCGAGGGTCGCCGTGATTATACTTGCTCCGTCGGGGCGCGACGGCGACCCGCGCCCGCGCGGTTCCGGGGGCCTGTCCGGATTTTCCCCGGTTCTGCTATGATTGCGCGCCTTCCCCGGCGGCAAGAAATTCCGCGCGTCCGGTCAATTTCGCCGGCCCGGCAAACCCCATGTCAACATCCGATACGCCAACCGTCCGCTCCGACAGTTTTCTCACCCTGCATTACCGCGTCGCCACGCGGGATGGCGAGGAATGGCTTTCCACGTTCGGCCTGTCGCCCGCCACCCTGCAGATGGGAAGCGGCCAGCTCGCGCCCTGCCTGGAGGACTGCCTGATCGGCCTTGCCGAAGGCGAGCGCTACGCGTTCGATCTCGAGCCGGAAGAAGCCTTCGGCGCGGTCAATCCCCGCCTGGTCGAGCGCATCGCGCGTTTTGCCCTGCCGCCGGGAACGGCGCTGGCGGAAAATACGCTGGTCGAATTCACCACGCCCGGGGGGCGCGCCTTCTCCGGTTTCCTGCGCGCCCTTGACGCGACGCATGGTCTTTTCGATTTCAACCATCCCCTGGCCGGGAAACCGATCCGTTTCGAAGTGGAAATCATCGCCATTCTCTAGGTCATGGACATCCTGCTTGCCAATCCACGCGGTTTCTGCGCGGGCGTCACCCGCGCCATCACCATTGTCGAGCGCGCCCTGGAAAAATTCGGCGCGCCCGTCTACGTGCGGCACGAGGTAGTGCACAATCGCCTTGTCTGTGACTGCCTGCGCGCCAGGGGCGCGGTGTTCGTGGAGGAGGTCGCCAGCGTGCCGGTCGGGGGCGTCCTGATTTTCAGCGCGCACGGCGTTCCCCGCGCCGTGCGCCAGGAGGCCGGGGCGCGGGGCCTGAAGGTGTTCGACGCGACCTGCCCGCTGGTCACCAAGGTGCATTCCGAAGTGCGCAAGATGCGCGGCGCGGCGCGGGAAGTGGTCATGATCGGCCATCGGGGCCACCCGGAAGTCGAGGGCACGATGGGGCAGTGCGAGGACGGCATGTATCTCGTGGAAACCGTGGCGGACGCCGCTGCGCTTGCCGTCCAGACGCCGGAACGCCTCTCCTACGTCACGCAGACCACGCTTTCCATGGATGACGCCAGCAAGGTTGTCGACGCCCTGCGACGCCGTTTCCCGGAGATTCGCGGGCCGAAGAAGGACGACATCTGCTATGCCACGCAAAACCGCCAGAACGCCGTGAAACGCCTGGCGGAAAGCTGCGATCTCGTGATCGTGGTCGGCAGTCCCAACAGTTCCAATTCCCGCCGCCTGCGGGAAGTGGCGGCCAGCATGGGCGTGGACGCCTGCCTTGTGGATTCCGCCGGTGAAATCGACCCGGCCTGGCTCGCCGGCAAGCGCCGGGTCGGCGTTACCGCCGGCGCGTCGGCGCCCGAGAATCTCGTCGGGGCTGTCGTGGACCGTCTTGTCCAGTTGGGTTGCGGACCGGCGCGCGCGCTGGAGGGCGCGCGGGAAACGCTGAATTTTCCCCTGCCCGGCGAACTGGCCTCCTGAACTGGCGTCCTGATGCACAGGTATCTACACACCCGACGTAGCGGTCAATCCCGGCAATTCCGGTGCGTTCCAATGCATAGGTATCTACACGACGGGGGAGCATCCTGCTCCCGGTCATTCTGCGGGGGAGCTGGAAGCTCCCCCTACTATAGATACCAATGGTCTCGATGGTGGCGGTGAAAGTGATGACAATGATGACAGCGCCGGTTGCTGGCGCGCCGGGGCAATGCCGGGAAAGAAGCCAGGGACGCCACTTCCCGGGGTATGGCAGCAAGGCGGCGAGGTGGAAAAACGACAAAATGCGGCAGATTGCCTGCCGAAAATTGTCACATTGCTCGGGGGGGGGGGGGGGGGGCTGTCTGGCCGCGCTTCCTGTATCTACGGTGCATTTCGGGAAAACACGGGGTAACCCGTTGTTTTCCAATATAATACAGGGGGCTCGCGCCGGTTGCCTGGGAAATATGGCACATATATTGCTCTAACCGGTTAGCGGTTCCCGCTTTTTTCCAACCAAAGGAGATTGAACATGAAGAAGATCCAACAAGGCTTCACCCTCATCGAACTGATGATCGTTGTCGCCATCATCGGCATCCTGGCCGCCATTGCGCTGCCCGCCTATCAGGATTACGCCAAGCGCGCCCACGTGTCCGAAGGGCTGACCCTGGCCGCCGGTGGCAAGTCCGGCGCCTCGGAATTCTTTTCCGACCGCGGCTACTGGCCGCCCAGCAACGCTTCCGCTGGTCTTGCGGCGCCAAGCTCCATCGTGGGGAACGCGGTCAAGCGTGTGAGTCTCTACAGCGAAGACGGTAAAGGCTATATCTTGATCGAATACAATGCCAAGGTCGCCGATGGCGCGAAGGTTCTGCTGATCGGGTCCGCGAGCGATGATGCCGGTTCCATCGAATGGAACTGCAAGTCGGAGAATGCCGCCAGATTGCTGGAAAAATGGCTGCCCGCGCGTTGCCGGAGCTGATCGCCATACACCACTGACTGGCATCAACGTAAAAACGCCCCCTTGCAGGGGCGTTTTTCATGCCCATCGCACAAGGCAATCCCTGGGTCAATCGCCCGGAAAGGACCTGCGCGGGTCTTGGACAGTTTCCCCGAAATATCGCTATACTCGAATCCAATCCCACCCGGATCAAGGAAAAAACAATGCCCGAATTCCCTGAACTGCCCAAGAGCTACCTGCCCGTCGAGGAGCGGGAAGGATTGACACAGAACGGGATTTACCTTGCCGAAGCCATGGCGGCGGGAGAAGCCGGCGACGAGGACACCTCCTGGAAGTGGCTGGCGCTTGCCGACTTGCCCGCCTACTCGCTGATGTCATGCAAGAAGAACCTGGGCGCGGATTTTGTCCGGGAAAAGGGATTGAACACCGCGCCCGCCGACGCAGAATACGGCCCCGGATGGCTTGACGCGCCATGACCAAAGGCATGCAGAACTTTCCATTCCTGACCAATGGAGAAAATAATGTCCAAACTTCCTGAAACACCCAAGAGTTACCTGGCCGACGCTGACCGGGTGGGGCTGACGCAAAATGAAATTTATCTCGCGGAGGCAGGAGCGGCACGAGATGCCGGAGACGAGGAAACATCCTGGGCATGGCTACGCTACGCCGACTTGCCACCCTATGCGCTGAAGACCATGAAAAATGTCCTGGGCGCGGATTTTGTGCGGAAGCAGGATTTCCTATGCATCGGGGAAGCCAATCGCGTATACGGCGAAAACTGGCTTGACGCATGAAGATTGCGCAGCTCCATACGATCATGCGGGACCTGGAACACCGGGGAAGAATTCCCCTGCATCTCAACTGGAAGGAGTAAATCATGCCTGAACTGCCCAAGAGCTACCTGCCCGTCGAGGAACGGGAAGCCTTGCTACGAGAAGGGGGGATGAATCTTGTCTATCTCGCCGAGTCACAGGAAGCCAGCCATGCCGGAGACGAAGAAACGTCCTGGGCATGGCTACGCTACGCCGACTTGCCACCCTATGCGCTGAAGACCATGAAAAATGTCCTGGGCGCGGATTTTGTGCGGAAGCAGGATTTCCTGTGCATCGGGGAGGCCAATCGCGTATATGGCGAAAACTGGCTTGACGCATGAATAAATCCCTGCCTCAGTTGATAAATACGCTTGCGCGGGAAGCAGGCTGGTCCAAGGCATTGTCGTTATCAGTCAACGCGAGGAACCTGAAAAAAGAACGCGCCAATCTCCTGGATCATGTGCGCGCGGTGGGCAAAAGCGGCGATCTGGCGCTGATCGTGGCGACCGAGAAGGCCATCGTGAACGGCGACCTCGAACATTACGCCAACAGCAAGGGCATGGTCTCCAGCCTCAA
>JAISME010000106.1 GCA_031276915.1 Zoogloeaceae bacterium | reverse complement strand
CAGGTGGCGGGCGCATCCCGCTTCCCGCGTGTCGGGCTGTTCCGCGCATGCCGGGTATGCTGGATGTGGGAGCAGGATGTTCCCACTTCTCCGGCGTGGCCGCGTCTTCCGGGCGGGGGTTCCGCCGGAGTTCTTTCCTTCCCTGTTCCAATGTTCCAATAACGAGGAATCTGCCATGACCCACTGTTCTTCCTTCCGCCCGCGAAGTGCGCTTTCCGCTTCCGTCCGCCTTTCCCCATGGGCTGCGCTTTTCCCGTGGGGCGCGCATTGCGCTCCCGCTTTCCCTTCCTCCCCGCGGGGCGCGCCTTCCGTCCGCGCCTTCTTCCGTCCGCGCGCCGCGCTGCCTGCCCTGGTTCTCGTCCTCGCCTGTGTCCTTGCCCTTGCGCCCCTGACGCCCGCGCGGGGACAGGCGGCGAAGGCTTCCGCCGCCGTCTCCAAAACAGCGCAGCCCAAATCCACGGCGGAGGACATCGAGGATATCGACCTGAAGAAACTCGTGCCCCGAACCCGCATGGAGGATGGCAAGCGCGCCATCTTCCCGCCGCGCTCCGTGCGCTTCACGGCCAAACTGGCGCAGATGCCCTCGCCGCAGAAGAGCGAATACCTGCAAAAAGCCTTCGGCCTGATGGGCGTCGCCAATCCGCCCGCCGTCTCGAAGCGCATCGCCGTCGACTACGGCGGCGACAAGCCGCTCGCTGCCTACGTGGAGGAAAAGGCTGCCGCCGACATCGCCAAAAGCGCCCGCGCCGGCGGGCAATACACCTTCTACGCGATCTATCTCTACAACAACCGCTTCGGCCCGGCGCTGGTGGTGACCGCGTTCTCCCGATGAAACCCGTCCCGACATCCCCCCCCACGCCTGGGCGACACGCCGGTCCGCCAACCTTTCCGGCGCGCGCGGCCTCGGCCTCCCCCGCACCCGGGCGACGCGCCGGCACGGCGATGGACAAATGGCGCGCCGTGGATTGCCACGGGCCTGCGGCCCTCGCAATGACGAAGGTTTGGAAGAGCACAGGAAAAATCGCCGTCCGCAGGACCGGGCCTGCGACCCTCGCAATGACGAGAGGTTGGAGGGGTACAGGAAAAGTCGCTGTCCGCAGGACCGGGCTTGCGGCCCTCGCAATGACGAAGATTTGGGCGCTTCTTGTCACGATGAAGGGTTGGGGGGCAGGCGCGTTGTTGTGGGCGGATGTCCCGTTGCTGCGGGTGCGGGCAGGCACAGGGGCCTGCCCCTGCATGGCCTCCGCAGGGGCGGCCCCCCATGGCCGCCCGGCGTTGCCGCGGGCGGGCACCCCGTCATTGCGCGGGGTTCCAGGGGTGGGGGCGACATCCTGCTGCTCTCTCCATCCCGCGGGGGAGCAGGATGCTCCCCCCACTTTGCCGTCATTGCGGGGGCTGCGGACGGCAATTCTCCAGACCATCCGTCAAACCCCCGTCATTGCGAGGGCCGAAGGCCCGTGGCAATCCAGCGTGTCCGTCCGGCGAGGATGCACATCTGCCCGGCGGGGATGCGCGGCTTCCCGTCGGGGATTCACGCTCATTGAGTTGCTGGTGGTCGTCGCGGTGCTTTCCGCCACGGCGCTGGCGGCCTTCGGGCTGATGAGCGAGGATCGCGGCCAGGTCCGGGCGGACGATACCCGCGCCCGGCTCGCCATCCTGCGTCGCGCCGTGGTCGGGCTGGATGCGCCCGCCTACGGTGGCGAGGCGCGGCTTTCCGGCTTCGTCGTCGACAACGGGCGGTTGCCGGACGACCTCCAGGAACTGCTGGCGGCGCCCGCCAGCGTGGCGCTGTTCAGGGCGGCGCTCCCGGACATTGACAAAGAGGAGTCACTGGACGCCGATTGCTTCCGCGACAGTGCCAGCCTGCCGGAGAGCGGCAGCCTGCCGGGGAACGACAAGGAGCTTGCCCTGTTCCTCCTGCCCAAGGGGCATCGCGGCAACTATCTCGGCGGCGCGGCGCAGAACGGCGTCTTCCGCGACGGCTGGGGCAACGCCAGGCCGGAATCGACGGGCGACAGCGAACCAGACCGGAATTTCGGCTGGGAGTTCGATCTTCCCGCAAACGCCTCCTCCCCGCTCGTCATCCGGAGCCGGGGCGCGGACAACAAGGTGGGCGGCGTCCTGCCCGAGGAGGCCGACATCCCCATGACAATCCGCCCGGAAGACTGGCAGGTCGATCTCGACGGCTGGCGCGTCTTGCTCCGGAACGCGCGAAAACCCGCGGAGGATGGCAGCGCAAGCGGCGGCAAGGACAACGACGCGGAAGGCGACGACACGGAAGGCGGCGGCGGCGCAGGAGGAAACGAAGACGCGGAAGGAAGCGAAGGCAGCGGCGAAGGCACGGGCGGCGAAAACGATGGCGCGCTGGGCATCGGCGAATTCGGCGCAAGCGGGTCAACCACCTTCGGCGACCTGCGCGCTGTCCTGCTGGTCTTCGAGAACACCGCCAGCGGCGGGCGCTGGCGCTGGCTGCGCAGCGCGCGCACCACCTGCGCCGGCAAGAAGTCCCTGGAGGCCGGGGAAAGCTGCGTGCTGCTCTTCTCCAGCACCGCGACCTGCGGGAAGGGTGGAAGCGGCGACCGCGCGACGATTCCCGCCCGCGCGCCCATCGGGCGGCACCTGCTCGTGCTCACCCTGAGCGACCCGGACGACGACGACAAGGATTCCCTGCCCGAGCTCGGCATGCGGCGCGTCACGCCTGTTGATTTCCACCCCGGCACGCTGCAACCCGTCATCACCTGGGAATTCCGCTGATGGCGCTCCCTGACCGCGTGCGTCCCTTCCGGCGGAAAACGCCGCCGCCGGAAGCGCCGGCCTCCACCCTGCCGGGAGCAACCCTGCCGGGCGCAACCCCGCCGGGCGCAGCCCCGCCGGGCGCAGCCCCCCCCGCGTCGCGGGCGGCGGATGTGGCGCGGCGCGTCGCCGGGATGGGCGGGCAAGCCGCGCGCGGGTTGCTGCGGGGATTGTCGCGGATGTTCGCGCCTTCCCTTTTCCTCCTCATCTGGGATGTCGGCGCGCTGACCGGCGTGGTCGCGCGGCGCAAGGGGCGCGGCTGGAGCTTCTCCGAACCGGCCCGTTCCGGCGTTCCGGATTTCGGCCACGCCCTGGACGAAGTGCTCGCCCGCCTGCGCGCCGCCGGACAGGGAGCGCCCCGCGCCTGCTATCTCGCCCTGCGCGCCAGCGTTCCCGCGCGGGTGGATTTTCCCGTCCGTCCGGAAAAACCCCGCCCGCTCCCGCAGATGCGGGAAATGGCGCGCTCGGAACTGGAGCCGGCGGTGGCGGAATTCGGCGCGCTCTGGAACATCGGCGCGGTGCTCGCCGCGCACGGCCTCGTCACCCCCGAGGACCGGGAGCGCGTCGTGCTGGAACTGGCGATCCGGCGCGACCAGTCGAACACGCCAACCTACTTCGGACAGGTCGCCCGCGAACTCGACCTCGTTTCCCAGGAAGACCTGGAAGCCGCCCTGCGCCTGCAGGAAAAACTGCAAATCCTGGAAACCCAGCTCGCCTGCGGCTGGGCGGGCCACGCCGGCGAACCCGGCGAACCGCCCGTCTGGCTCGCCGCCGCCACCGGCCTTTCCCTGTGGCGCCTGTGCGCGCAGGCGACCCGGAGCCGCAAGCTCAAGCTCCGGGGCGTGCTGCCGCTCGCCTGGAGCGCCAGCGAAACGGCAACGGAAACGGAAGGTCGCATCGCGCTGGAAATCCACGCGGAGGAAATCGTCGCGGTGCTGCGCCATCACGGCCAGATTGTCGCCGCGCGCAACGAGGGCCGCATGGAACGCGCCCTGTCCACCGACCTGCTCCTGCGCCTGGTGAACGACTGGCGGGCCAGCGGCGTCCATACCCTGGAAATCGTCTGCGTCAACCCGCGCGACGAAGCCGCCCTGCGCGCCCTGCTGGATGATCTCGCGCACCACTGGGGCCGCGCCGTCGCCTTCCGCGACACGGCGGCCACGCAACGCGCCATCCTGGAATGCCTCGCCCGCCAGCATCGCAACACGCGCCCGTCGCTCCCCGTCATCCGCTTCGGGGAACTCCCGCGCGCGCCCTGGCGGGAAGCCGGCTTCTGGCATCTGGCGCTCCCGCTCCTGACCCTCCTCGTCGTTTCCGGCATCGGCTTCCGGCAACACCAGGAAATCCGGAAGATCAAGATGCGCTTCCTCCAGGAAGAGGTGGACCGGCAGAAGAACGCCCGGATGAAACAGGAAGGCGAGCGCGCCTTCCGGGAAACCCTCCAGGTCCGCAACGCGCTGCGGGCCGCCCGCAACCGGCTGGGACAGATCGCCCCCCAGGTGGAGCAACTGGAGGTCATCGAGAACATGGCCGTCCGGCTGCCGCGCCTCCTGCGCACCCTGGCCGCCAGCACCGGCGACGACGTGGTGCTGGAATCCCTGCGCAACAGCCGGAACGCCGCCGACATCGGCAGCGTGCAGGTGGTCGGCTGGTCAAACGAATACGCCCGCGCGCAAAATTTCGCGACACGGGTCCAGGCGGCCTTCTCCGGCATGGGGTACGCCGTGGCGCAAACCACCGTCCGCGCCGCGCCCGGACGCGACGGACGCCCCGGCCATGTCGTCTCCTTCTGGCTCATCCCGCTTTCCGGCCCGGACGAACTGGGCGGCGCGGAACACATCGAACCGGATCCCGGCCCCACGAGCGAACCATGAACGCATCCACGCCCACGCCCACGTCCGCACCCGCGCCCGCGCCCGTGTCCGCGCCCATGCCAGCCCCCGCGCGCCCGCGCCTGCGGCGCTTCCCGCCGTCCGTGGCGCTCTTCCTCCTTCTCCTTCTCGCCACCTTCCTCTACTGGCCCGGCCTTTCCGGCGGCTTTCTTTTCGACGACGAGGGCAACATCCTCAAGAACTCCCGCCTGGCCATCGGAACGCTGGACGCCGCCAGCCTGAACGCGGCGGCCTGGTCCGGCGACGCGGGCCCGCTGAAGCGCCCCATCAGCATGCTGAGCTTCGCGCTCAACCACTATCTCGCGGGGGGATTCGTCCCCTACGGGTTCAAGCTGACGAATCTCGGCATCCACCTCGTCAACATCCTCCTCGTCTGGGGACTGGCCCGCGCCATCCTCTCCGGCTTCGCGGGCAGGATCGCGGCGCGGCCCGGAACCCTCCGGGCGCGGCGGGATTTCCCCGCCTGGGGGGCGCTGGTCGCCGCCGCCTTCTGGGGACTGCATCCGCTCAACCTGACCAGCGTGCTGTACGTGGTGCAGCGCATGACCAGCCTTTCCGCCCTCTTCGGCCTCGCGGCGCTGGCGCTCTACGGCCTGTGGCGAACACGGCCCGCGCGCCCCCGGTCCCGGTGGCGCGGCGTGGTCGCGGGACCGGCGGTCGCGCTGCTCCTCGCGGCCTCGGTGTTCGCCAAGGAATCCGGCGCGCTCTTCCTCCCCCTGCTGGTCTTCATGGAGCTTACGGTCTTCCAGGGAATGAAGGACGGCGCGCCGCTCAGGATTGGCCGCCTCGAATACCGCCGCCTGCTCTGGGGCGTCTGCGCCATCGGCATCCTGGCGGCGCTCTGGAAACTGCCGGATTTCGCGCGCCCCGAAAGCTTCTACAACCGCGACTTCACCCTGTCGGAACGGCTGATGACGGAATCCCGCGCGCTCTTCTACTACCTGCGGCTCTTCTTCGCGCCCGCCCTCTCGGAACTGGCCCTCTACCACGACGACTTCCCCGTTTCCCGCGGCCTCCTCACGCCATACACCACCCTGCCCTCCCTGCTGGCGCTCTGCCTGGTGACGGCGGGCGCGCTGCGCGGATACGCGAAAAGCCCGCTCTGGTGGTTCGCCTGGGGCTGGTTCCTGCTCTCGCACACGATGGAATCGACGGTCATCAGCCTGGAGCTCGTGCACGAACACCGCAACTATTTCGCCACCCTGGGCTTCGCCATCCTGGTCGCCTGGCTCGCCGGCTCCGCGCCCCCCGCCCTGCGCCGCCCAGCCTTCCTGCTGCTGGGCATGGCGCTCGTCATCTGCGCCGCCATCACCCGGCAACGGGCGGAAATCTGGGCGGACCCCGCGATGCTGGCCGCCTTCGAGGCCGAGGCGCATCCGCAGGCCGGACGCGCCCGCTACCAACTGGGCATCATCTATTCCAAAAAGGCGCGGGAAAGCCGCAACCCCAAACTGGCCCGGCTCGCCATGCAGGAAATGCGCAAGGTGATGAAAACCTACGCGCCGGAAAACAGCGCCTGGTTCGGCATGCTGCAACTGGCCTCCCACCTCGGCGAACCTGTCGACGAAACCACGCTGGCGGAACTGAAAACACGCCTGCGGGAAAAACCCTTCTACAACAGCAACACGAACCTTCTCTTCCACTTCGCGGACTGCCAGATCGAAAACCGCTGCAAGGTTCCCCATGCCGCCGCCACGGCGCTCTTCGACGCCGCGCTCGGGAATCCCCGCGCCAGCCCGAGGGCGCGGGCCATGCTCCACGCCAAGCTCGCCAGCTACCACATCCAGGTGAACTGGAACCTCGCGCGGGGCGAGGAAGAACTGCAAAAAGCCCTGGAACTGTACAACAGCCCCAACATCCACCTGCTGCTGGTGGACCTCCACACCTTCCAGGGCCGCTTCCCGGAAGCGCGGCGGCATCTGGAGGAAGCCGTCCGCCTCGACACGCGCGGAACATGGTACGCGAACATCGCGCGCCGGGAAGCGGCCCTCGCCGCGGCGGAACAGTCGGTCAACCCCGCGCCCCGCGCCCCGGCGGTCGCCGGAAAGGGCGGCGGCAAGGTTCCCGGCAAGGCTTCCGAATGAGCGCGGGAACGAACGCCGGTGGCCTCCATCGCGCCCTTCCCGGCAGCGACGCCGGTGGAAAGGAGGAGGCGCGCCGGAACGGTCCCGGCATGGTCGCCCGGCTTTGCGTCCACATCCCGGCGCAAACGCAAAACTGGCTGTTTTTCGGGAATCGGCTGGGGTAGAATCCGGGTTCCCTTCCGACTGTCCGCCTCGCCATTCCATGCAATTCTGCGGTTTTTCCCTTCGGAACAACCTGTTCGCCGCCCCGATGGCCGGGGTGACGGATCGCCCGTTTCGCCAGATGGTGAAACGCCTCGGGGCCGGCCTGGCGGTCTCGGAAATGGTGACATCCAACGCGCTGCTCCACGACAGCGCCAAGACGCGGCGTCGCGCGGACCACACGGACGAGACCGGCCCCATCGTCGTGCAGATCGCCGGGGCCGATCCCGCCCTGCTGGCGGGCGCGGCGCGCTACAGCGTGGAAAACGGCGCGCAGATCATCGACATCAACATGGGCTGCCCGGCCCGGAAAGTCTGCAACGTCATGGCCGGCTCGGCGCTCCTGCAAGACGAGCCGCTGGTCGCGCGAATCCTGGAGGCGGTCGTGCGGGCCGTGCCGTCGACGCCCGTCACGCTCAAGTTCCGCACCGGCTGGGACCGCGCGCGCCGGAACGCGCCCGTCATCGCCCGCATCGCGGAGGAAAGCGGCGTGCGCGCCCTTGTCCTCCACGGACGCACCCGCGCCGACCAGTACCGGGGCGCGGCCGAATACGACACGATCGCCGAAGTCAAATCCCGCGCGCGCGTTCCGGTCATCGCCAACGGCGACATCGATTCGCCGGAAAAGGCCCGTTTCGTCCTCGAATACACGAAGGCGGATGGCCTGATGATCGGGCGCGCCGCGCAGGGACGGCCCTGGCTGTTCCGGGAAATCGAGCACTTCCTGGCGACGGGACAGAAACTGCCGCCGCCCGCGCCCGCGGAAATCCACGCCCTCCTGGTGACGCACCTCGCCAGCCTGCACGCCTTCTACGGCGAGCGCGCCGGCGTGCGGATCGCCCGCAAGCACATCGCCTGGTATACACGCGGGCTTGCCGGTTCCGCAGCGTTCCGGCGCGCCATGAACCAACTGCCGGACGCCGCAGCCCAACTGGCGTCCGTGGAAGATTTCTTCCGCCGCTTCTCCACCACCCCGCGCAACGAAAAGGAGCTCCAGGCCATGAGTCAAGACCACCGGAACCATGACATCGCCGATTGCGTCGTCAATGCCCTGGAAAGATATTTCCAGGATCTGGACGGCGCGAAACCGGTCTCGATCTACGACATGGTGGTCAAGAGCGTCGAGCGCCCGATGCTGGATCGCGTCATGCGGGAAGCGAACGGCAACCAGTCCCGCGCGGCGGAAATGCTCGGCATCAACCGCAACACCCTGCGCAAGAAACTCGTCGAATTCCAGTTGCTTTGATGGCCCGCGGGAGCCTTCCCGCGCGGGAAGGCGAATCCCCCCGGGACGCCAGCCTGTCCTGGAAACGCGGGCCGCGCGGGCCAGCGCCGCCGGCGCTGGAAGAACGGCGGGAACAGGACACGCCCGCCGCCCGAAAAGAAGTTCCATCCCGCGCCGGCTCCTTCGGGCGGGATTTCCAACCGGAGTTCGTTTTGCGATGAAAATGAAAATCAGACAGGCCCTTCTCTCCGTTTCCGACAAGCAGGGCGTCCTTGAATTCGCGCGGGGACTCGCCGCGCAGGGCGCGCGGCTCCTTTCCACCGGCGGCACCGCCCGGCTTCTCGCCGAGGCGGGCCTTGCCGTCACCGAAATCAGCGAATACGCCGGCTTTCCGGAAATCCTCGATGGCCGGGTGAAAACCCTGCACCCCCGGGTGCACGGCGGCATCCTGGCGCGGCGCGACCTGCCCGCGCACATGGCGACGCTGGAAGCGCACGACATCCCGGCCATCGATCTCGTCTGCGTGAACCTGTATCCGTTCCAGGCCACGATCGAAAAACCCGGCGTGACGCTCGCCGACGCCATCGAGAACATCGACATCGGCGGCCCGGCAATGCTGCGCTCCGCCGCCAAGAACTACGCGGGCGTCGCCGTCGTCACCGATCCGGAGGACTACGCGTCCCTGCTTGCCGAACTCCGGGAGAACGACGGCGCGCTGACGCTCGGAACCCGCTTCGGCCTCGCGAAGAAAGCCTTCACCCACACCGCCCGGTACGACGCCATGATCGCCAACTGGCTCACCGCGCAGGCCGACGGCGTGGAAACCGTGCCGGAAGCCGTCGCGCCCGCGCCCGCGCGCTTCCCCGCGCGCCTGCACCTGGCCTTCGACCGCGCGGAAATCCTGCGCTACGGCGAAAATCCGCACCAGGAGGCCGCCTTCTACCGCGATCCCGATCCGGTTCCGGGCGGCATCGCCGCCTGTCGCCAGTTGCAGGGAAAGGCGCTTTCCTACAACAACCTCGCCGATTCCGACGCGGCCTGGGAATGCGTGAAAACCTTCACGGCCCCCGCCTGCGTCATCGTCAAGCACGCGAACCCCTGCGGCGTCGCCATTGGCGCGGATTTGCCGGAAGCCTATGAAAAAGCCTTCCGGACGGACGCCACATCCGCCTTCGGCGGCATCCTCGCCTTCAACGACACGGTGGACGCGGTCGTGGTCGAGAAGATGAACGCGCGCCGGCATTTCGTCGAGGTGCTGGTCGCCCCGGCTTTCACCGCCGCCGCCCGCGCGCTGCTCGCGGCAAAGCAGAACCTGCGCGTGCTGGAAGCGCCGCGCGCGCGCGCGCGTCCCGCGTTCGAACTCAGGCGCATCGGCGGCGGCCTGCTCGCGCAGACGCCGGACGATTTCGACATCCAGGCGGGAGACCTGCGCGTGGTCACGAAAAGGGCGCCGGACGAAAAGGCAATCGAGGACATGCTTTTCGCGTATCGCGTCGCCAGGTTCGTAAAATCCAACGCCATCGTCTTCTGCGGCGGCGGCATGACCCTGGGCGTGGGCGCGGGGCAGATGAGCCGCGTCGACTCCACCCGGATCGCCTGTATCAAGGCGCAAGGCGCCGGCCTCGACCTGAAAGGCTCCGTGGTGGCCTCCGACGCCTTCTTCCCCTTCCGCGATGGCGTGGACGTGCTCGCCGAAGCGGGCGCGACCGCCGTCATCCAGCCCGGCGGCTCGATGCGCGACGAAGAGGTCATCGACGCCGCCAACGCGCACGGGCTCGCCATGGTCTTCACCGGAACACGGCACTTCCGGCACTGATCCGGCCACCGGCGCGTTTTGCGCCGTGTTCCGCATCCGTGTCTCGCGCTGTGTTCCGCGCCCGTTTCCCCGCGTCGCTGCGCGGGACCTTGCCCCCGGCTTCCGCTCTCCGTATCATCTGCGCCTTTTCCTCGCCGCGCCCCGGCGAGGTTTCCCCGGATCGCAGGAGTCTTCGTGTCCGCACATGCCCAGGAAGCGGCGCGCCGCCGCACGTTCGCCATCATCTCCCACCCCGACGCGGGGAAAACCACGCTGACCGAAAAACTCCTGCTGTTCGCGGGCGCGATCCAGATCGCCGGCAGCGTCAAGGCGCGCAAGGCTTCCCGGCACGCGGCCTCCGACTGGATGGAGATCGAAAAGCAGCGCGGCATCTCGGTCGCCTCCTCGGTCATGCAGATGGAGTATCGCGGCGCGGTCATCAACCTGCTGGACACGCCCGGCCACCAGGATTTCTCCGAGGACACCTACCGGGTGCTGACCGCCGTGGACGCGGCCCTGATGGTGATCGACGCCACCAACGGCGTCGAGGCGCAGACCCGGCGCCTGATCGAGGTCTGCCGGACGCGCGCCACGCCGGTCATCGCCTTCGTAAACAAGCTCGACCGCGAGGGGCGCGCGCCGCTCGATCTCCTGGATGAAATCGAGGCCGCGCTGGGCATGCCGTGCGCGCCCCTGGCCTGGCCGGTCGGGCAGGGCAAGCGTTTTTCCGGCATCTACGACCTGCGGAACAGGCGCATGCGCGTCTTCCGCCCGGGCGAGGACCGCCGGCCGGAAGAAGACGAAATCCTCGACGGACGCGACACCGAAACCCTGCGCGCCCGTTTCGGCGCGGAATACGCGGCGGCGGCGGAAGACATGGCGCTGATCGGGACGGCAACGCCCGCGTTCGATCCCGCGGCCTTCCTCGCCGGACGCCAGGCGCCGATGTTCTTCGGCTCCGCGATCAACAACTTCGGCGTGCGCGAAGTGCTGGACGCCCTGGTCGACCTCGCCCCGCCGCCCGGACCGCGCGCGGCCCTCAGCCGCGTGGTCATGCCCGGCGAGACGGCCTTTTCCGGCGTCGTCTTCAAGATCCAGGCCAACATGGACCCTGCCCACCGCGACCGCGTCGCGTTCCTGCGCGTGTGCTCCGGGCGCTTCACGCCCGGCATGCGGCTCAAGGTGCGGCGAACACGGAAGGAATTGCGCCCGACCAGCGTCGTCACCTTTCTCTCGCAGCGCCGCGACCGCGCGGACACGGCCTTCGCCGGGGACATCATCGGCATCGTCACCCACGGCGGCCTGCAACTGGGCGACACCATCAGCGAGGGAGAAGCCCTGCAGTTCACCGGTCTTCCCTTTTTCGCGCCGGAACTCTTCCGCGCCGTGGAACTCGCCGATCCCATGAAATCGAAACAGCTCGCCCGGGGATTGCGGGAACTGGGCGAGGAAGGCGCGATCCAGGTCTTTCGCCCGCAAACGGGCAGCCTCGTGCTGCTGGGCGCCATCGGACAACTGCAGTTCGAGGTCGCGGCGCACCGCCTGAAAACCGAATACGGCGTGGACGCGCGCCTTTCCCCGGTCAACTACGCCGGGGCGCGCTGGATCACCTGCGCCGATCCGGCGGAACTGGACCGCTTCGTCGCCGCCAACGCCGCCAGGATGTTCCTGGACGCGGCAGGCGCGCACACCTGCCTGACAACTTCCCGCTTCGACCTGGACCTGCTCCGCGAACGCTGGCCGAAAATCGAATTCCACCCGATGCGCGAACACGCGGGATTGATATTGCAGGAGTAGCGCGCCGTCATTGCCGCGGGCCGGTTTCCGCCGCCTGCCCGTCAAGCCAGCGCCGCCACATGCCGCGAAACGCGCCCTCCAGGCTCCTGGCCATGCGGGGCGCGTCCATCAGGGGGCTGGCCCGCATCCTTTCGCGCAGGTTTTCGCGCAGGGCCTTCAGGCGCGCGCGGTCCTGCGCCAGCGCCACGGCAAGCTCGACATAGGCGTCCGCGTCCGGGGCGACCAGCTCGGACAGGCCCGCGTTCTCCAGGATGGCCTTGCCCATGCGCGAGACCAGCATGTCGCCCGGCAGGGTGATGAAGGGCACACCCATCCAGATGGCGTCGTACCCCGTGGTGCCCCCGTTGAACGGGAAGGGATCAAGGCAGAGATCGGCCACGTTGTGGCTCGCGAGATATTCGGCCTGCGGGCAATACCCGCGCACTTCCAGGCGCGCCGGATCGACGCCGTGCTGGCCGAACTGCTCCCTGACATACCCGGTCATGACGCTGTCGCGCCCGCCCTTGGCGACCAGGATGAGGCGCGCCTCCGGCACGCGAACGAGAATGCGGCTCCAGAGCTCGATGACCTTCCGGCTCACCTTGCGGAAATTGTTGAAACAGGCGAAGGTGAAAGGCTTGCCGGTGCGCTCGCACGGCAGGCCCGGCTCGATGGCGACTTCGGGAAGGTCCGCGCGCACGCCGTAGCAGTCCGGCAGGGGCCAGGGCGCCTCGCTGCTCCAGCCGGGCCGTTCCAGCACGGGGTCGGGCGGAACGAGGATGTAGTCCATGGCCGACATGCCGCTCGTGCCCGGGAAACCCAGCCAGGTCACCATGATCGGCGCGGGCTTGCGCGCCAGCGCCATCAGGCGGTTGCCCTCGGTGTTGCCGTTCAGGTCCACGACAATGTCGATCTCGTCGGCGCGGATCAGGTCGGCGAGGGCGTCGTCGCCCAGCGCGACGACATCGCGCCACGTGTCGGCCCGCGCCTTCAGGCGCTCCGTGACATGATCCGCGTCCCTGGTGCTGGAATAGACGAAGGTTTCGACGGCGGTCCCGCGGTCCAGATGGGCAAGGCACGGCAGGACGAACATCGAGACCGGGTGCCGGTTCATGTCCGAACTGACCCAGCCGACGCGCAGCCTGCGGTCGGGATCGCGGTCGCGGTCGCGGAAATCGTCGGCCCGGCGCAGGTCCCGGTACAGGTTGCGGTCGAACACCCTGGCCATCTCCAGGACATCATCCGCGGTGATCTCACTGGCATGCACCATGATCCAGAGCGTGTTGCCATAGACGATGGAACGGTGCGGGGCCAGCGTCCGCGCCTTTTGCATCAGCGCCAGCGCCTCCTCGTTCCTGGCCTGGTCGCCATACCAGCTCGCGAGGTTGATGAGCGCGTTTACATGTTCCGGATTCCGGGCCAGGATCGTTTCCGCAGCCTGCCGCGCCTTTTCGCTCTCGCCCAGCCTGCTGTAGACGTTAATCAGGATGTTCCAGGCTTCCAGGTTGTCCGGGCTTTTCTCGACGGCGATTTCCAGGTTTTCCCGCGCCGTCTGCAACCGGCCGGTGGTGGAAAAGACAAGACCGAGCTGCTCGTAGACCCAGTCCTCGCGCGCGCCCGCGGCATGCGCGTTTTCCAGGGCGTCGATCGCCTCCAGGACGTTTCCGCACCAGACGAGCGCGATGCCCAGCTTGACCTGCAACGCTGCAGAATCTGCCGCCTTTTCCAGCGCCGCCCGGAAAAAATTTGCCGCGTCCCGGTAGTTCTGGCGCTCCAGCGCGATGTCGCCCGCCAGGTTGAGCGTGGTGGGAAGACCCGGCGCCAGTCCGGTCAGCCGGGCAAGACAGCGCTCGGCTTCCGACATCTGGCGCTTTTGCAGGTACAGGTGCCCAAGGGAAAGCCAGGCGTCCGGATAGCGCGGGTCCATGACGCTGGCCTTCCTGAAAGCCTCGCGCGCCGCGTCGAGTTCGCCCAGTTGCTGGCAGGCAAGCCCCAGCAGGCAGTAATGCGCGGCCAGCGGCTTGACGCGCCTGAAAACGCTCTGCAGGACGGCCTTCGCCTGATGCCAGTTGCCGGCGCGCGCGTACGCGCCGGCAAGACTCAGGAGAACGCTGGCGTCGCGCGGCGCGCAGCGGCGCGCCCGCTGGAGCAGTTCGATGCCCTCCGCGGCAAGGCCGGTGTGGCTGTACAGCTCGCCCAGCCGCTGCTGGTAGAGAACGACTTCCGGCTGCAATTGCACGGCGTGCTCGAAGAACTGCGCGGCGGTATCCAGTTGTCCGATGCCGAGCGCAACCTCGCCCAGTCCGAACCAGGCCTGATGCGCCCTTTCCTGCGTGCCGATCGCCGCTTCGAAATGCGTGCTGGCCTCCTCGTACTTCTTCTGTTTCAGGGCTTTTTGCCCCTTCTCGATCAGGCGCTTGAGGGTTTCGGACATGGCGGGAAAACGGATTGGTCATGGAACAGCCGAAAGTTTATACGGATTTTCACCGCCAAAACGGCAATTCGCCTCTGGCACGATCAATGCTTTGGGTTCCCTGTAATTTCCAGGCGGCATGATCCCGGCTGGTGTGACGATCTTTTTCCAGGGAGCGGCAAAATGCCTCAGATTATCAACACCAACATCCCTTCGCTCAACGCGCAACGGAACCTGAACACATCCCAGGGCGCGCTTGCGACAGCCCTGCAGCGGCTTTCCTCCGGGCTGCGCGTCAACAACGCCAAGGACGACGCGGCGGGCATGGCGATTGCGGAAAACATGAGCGCGCAGTCGCGCGGCATGATCGTCGCCATGCGCAACGCCAACGACGGCATCTCGGCGGGGCAGACGGCGGAAGCGGGGCTTACGGCCATCGGCGGCCACCTGCAGCGGATGCGCGAACTGGCGGTGCAGGCGGCTTCCGGGCAATACGACTCGATCAACCGCGCGGCGCTGGACGCGGAATTCCAGCAACTGGCGGTGGAAATCTCCCGCGCCGTGGACGCGACCAACTTCAACGGCCAGCAATTGCTGACCGGCGACGGCACCGGCGCCAATGGCGATGGCTGGGAGGCGAAATTCCAGATCGGCGCGACCACGGGGATCGAGTCGCAAATCGGGATCGTCATCAAGGATTTTGCCGTGGCGATCGGGTCCAGTGACCTGGACAACGACATGAACATTCCGCAGCTCTACAGGCAGGGTGAACTGAACACAGCCGGCCAGATCGCCCTGACCAACGGAACGCTGGAAAACGCGACGGGCGCCCACATCACCTCGATGGGCAGCGCCCTGCAGGCCATAGACCAGGTGGACGCGCTCCTGAAGCTGACGAACCGCGCCCGCGCCGACCTGGGGGCCATCCAGTCCCGCTTCGAGGCGGTGCTGACACAGCTTGCCGCCGCGCAGGAGAACACGGAAGCCTCCCGCAGCCGCATCATGGACGCCGACTACGCCGCCGAAACAGCGCACCTCGCGCGCGCCCAGATCCTGCAACAGGCGGGTACCGCCATGCTGGCACAGGCGAACGCCCTGCCGCAGAACGTGCTCACGCTGCTACAGGGGTAATCCCGGAACGCGGGCGGGGCTTCCCCGCGAAACCAGCTCCGGTTCGCAACCCCGCCCGGAAAAGCCGGCCCGGGGGCCGGGACGCCAAACGTGAAAACCCGGAAGGAGGAAAGCGCCCCCTTCCGGGTTTGTCTTGCGTGATTGCGTGGCAGGCGGCGGCAATGCCGCGCGCCTGTTTCCCGTCCGCGCGCGAAACCGTCACCAGCACTCCGGCGCGGAGGCGCCGCTTGCGCCCCTGTCGCCCAGGTGATTCAGGGTCAGTGTCCCGCATTTGTCCGCCGCCTGCGCGCCGATCGGCGTCGCCTGCAACGTGAAGGTCGTGGAGGACGGCGCGCCAAGGAAAGTCACGGCGTAGGTGCGCTTTCCCGCCGCGCTGGCGCCGGTTTCCGCCGGACAGTAAATCCGGGACACGCCGCCGGGGAATTGCCCGCCACCCGCCGGGTTCGTGGCATAGGAGAGCGTGGCGGACTTGCGGCGCTCCAGGGTTGCGGCGGAGCGCATCAGCACGCCTTCGCATTCGACGCGCCTGGCCTTGCGGACATGGTTCTGGTAGCTTGGCCAGGCAACAGCGGCCAGGATGGCGACGATGACCACCACGACCATGAGTTCGAGCAGGGTAAACCCCTCCTGCTTCTGGGGTGAAAGCCGTGACATCTTGTTTTCCTTTCCGGTGCGAAATCGAAGGTGCGGGTATTTCGGGGCGTCCTGGGGTGTTTTGGGGTGCTGGCAGCGCGGGGCGTGGCGGGAATCCGTGGCCGCTCCCCGCGCTGCCACTTACCGGATCTGCCACCAGGAACGGCGGCCGAACACGGAGCCCCTGGGGTTTTGCGAAATCTTGCGCACACCGCCCCCCGCGTTGTGCAGGTACTTGTTGGCGCCGCGGGTCATGACGCCACCGCCCATGCCGACCTGGACGCCGCTCGCGCTCCTTTCATCGGAGGGGTTGCCAAACTGGCTGTTGCCGTCAAGATCGAACACGGAGAAATCCAGGCGCGCGCCGGAAAAGCGGTTGACCTCGTAGAGCCAGCCGGTGTTCCTGGGACTGCATTCGTCATCGCCCGGCTGGATGGTGTTGATGATGAGACGGTCGTTCCAGACAATGGGCCTGGCGATCACGCGCTCGCCCGCGCCGGGCTCGCCATGCACCACCAGATCCATGAAAAAGCCATCGTCGGACGGATCGGGATTGCGCCCGTCGTCCCGGATCACGCGCACGACCTCGACCACCATGTCCCCCACCTTCCCGCTCGCGCCGTGATAGGCCAGGGTCTTTTCCGCCTCGATGACCTGTTCGTGCATCGTCGCGCTCTCGCGGGAGAATGGTCCGACCGCGCAGCTTTCCGTGTTCGTGACGCATTTGTCGTGCACGCCGTAGAAGGTCTGCACCTGCTTGTCCTTCTTGTCCCCCTCGGCGAAGAAGCGCCCGGTGCCCACGTAGACCATCAGGCCGCCCCCCATCGGGCTGTAGGCGACTTCCGGCTGGGCGGTGATGGCCTGCGGTTTGGCGCCATTCTTGTTCACGCCGCCCCTGTCCTTCGCCGTCAGGATTTTCTGCATGCACTTCGGACTGGAAGGATCCGCCGTGACGCTCTTGACGCACGCCGGGCCCAGGTTGAATTTCCACAGGTTGCCGCGCAGATCGCCCGCGTAGGCGAGATCGGCGACGCCATCCTTGTTGACGTCCACGACGATGGGAGTGGAAAGACCATTCGCCGCGCCATCGTTGGGCAGCGCGGGCCTGTACTCCACCAGCTTCTCGCCGTTCCGGGCGTTCGTCACGAAAAGGCTCGCCTTTCCGTTCTCGCTCCCGTACCCGTTGCCATAGATGACCGTCCACATGGATTCGGATCCTTCCAGGCGCAGATGGGCGATGGATGGACTGCCGATGGTGAAGCCCAGGTTTTCGTAGCCCGCGTCGGGAGCGAATCCCTTGACCCAGATGTCGCCATCCTCCGCCGGCGCGCTGGCGGCCGCTTCGGCGATTTTCACGCCACCGGACCTTTCCCAGAGCACTTCCGGATTCTCCGGATCTTCCACATCCAGCGCGTAGATGCCGCGCCCGCCCGCGCCGGTGGCGCCGACCACCACCGTGCGCCACGCGTCGCCGCTGGACGTTCCACCCACGGGAAAATAGACGTCGCCCGCCACCGGCATGCCATTTACGAAGAATTCGTGTCCGTAACGCACGTCGGTCAACTTCTTGAGCTTGGGCAGCACGCTGCGGGGAATGTAGGCAAAGATCTCCTCGCCCCCCCGGCGCGGCGCGGGCGCCAGGGCGTCCGGTGTGGCGCACGCGGCGCAAGGGGTCGCGGGATCCGGTTCGGCGTTGAACGCGTGCAGCATGCCGTCATTCGCGGCAGCGAACACCATTTCCGTCCGGTCCGCGTTCGTGTTCTTCCGTTTGCGATATGCGGCGCGCGCGCCCGCGCCAACCGCCGGACTGTTGGCGAAACCGAAATCATCGTTGCCCACGTAGAGGAGACCGCCATCCACGATGTCGCCCAGGATGCGCTTGTTCCTGGCGCGGAAAACGCTTCCCTCCCCGCTGTCATCGCCCCGGAGATAGGCGACAATGTCCTTCCCGGACGCCGCGCCCCCCCCGAGCGCCACCCTTTCGTCCGCGCCCAGCTTCTCCCACTCGAAGGGTGTCGTCTGGACGATGCCGCCATCGGATCGGGAAGCGGTGAAAATCACGCGCGCTCCCTGTCTGGGCAGGATTTCGCTGGCGTCCCAGGCGGGCTTTTTCCATGTGTCGCCTGTCGCCTTGCACGCGCTGTCCGTGTTTTTCGTGGCGATGTTCCTGTCCCGCCAGACTTCCATGCCGGTGCAAAGCTTGTAGGCCCGCAATCTTCCCGTCCAGTTGGAAGCGCTGAAACTCGCCTGGTAGAGCGTGGGATGCCGTGACGAGGCGGTATTGGTCGCGTTGACGCCCAGCGTGAGATTGTCGTTCGTGATGTATCCCACCGCCTTGTTCAGGGTATCGGCCAAATCCTGGGTGTTCCGGAAACTGTAGAACCCACCGCGCCCGTTCAGGGCCGCGTGGATCATGTCGTTTACGTAGAGGAAGCTCCTGGGCGTATTCTCGGGATCGGCCTTGCTCGGATCCCCCCAGTCGTCCGAGTGATCGTAGCCCTTGCCTTCGGGCAGCTTCTCCCCCTTCGCCGCGACGTCCACCACCACATCCGGGTCAATGTCGTGAAAACCGCCGACGTTGAGGATCAGCGTGTTCATGTGCGGCCAGACGGCGGGATCCAGCACGGTTGCCGGCACTTTCGTGAACTGCGTCTTGTCGGTGATCGGGCTTCCCAGCGCGCCAAGGGGTGTTTTCCAGTAGTAATTGGCGACATCCGCCAGGGTATTCCCGTAGCCATCCCGGAACGGATCGGCAGGCGTGTAGGTGTTGTGCGCCTTGCCATTTGGCAGGGTGACGGATGCCCCCTCCTTGTTGTCCTCGTTCCCCTTCGGGCCATACTGCACGCCATTGAAGATGATGGAACTGGCGTTGGCGCCCGTATCGTATTCCCCCGCCGAGATCAGCAGGGCATAGCTTTTCCGGCAAAGCTGGACCTTGCCCGTCGTGGAACCCGGCCAGGTCGACCACGGCCCCATGTCCCTGCCGTCGGCATAGTAGGCGCCGACCGCGCCCAGCGCCCGTTTCGTGTTCGGCTGGGTGGTGCCGGACCCGTTGGAGGTCATGCTGAACAACCAGTCAAAGAACCCCGACTTGAACTTCTGGCCCCGATAGTCGAGGGGCGCGGAAGGATCGTTGGCGGCGAAATCCGCGAACGGGCGCACGCCACGATGAATCGATGGCAAGCTGTAGCTGAGTTCGTCGATCTTCGCGGTGGCGTCGCCATTTCGATACTGTGTCTGGGAAGTTCCGTAATATCCCTTGCTCGTGAATCCGCCGCCCGGACCGGTAACGGCGAAGCCCACGCGAACGCCCGGACTGATTTCCTGCGCCACCTGGCTCATTACCGTCTTCACCGTGCCGAGTTTCGTGCGGTAATAGGAATACCAGTTGGCGAAATTCTGTTTCTTTTTCCCGGCCGCGCACGCCGCGTCACAATTCGCCGTCTCCCGGTTCGCGGGATGGTTGTATTCGTCCCTGTCCTGCGGCGAGCCAACCACGATCTTCTCGAAACACCCGTTGCGAAAGGCGTCGAGATTCACCCTCCGGATATTGTCGTTGTTGTCGCCGCTGATGTTTCCATAGTCGATCCCCGGCTGCCTCCTGCTCAAATCCCCGCCGCCAAATCCAAGAATATCCCGCGGACCTTTTTCATCGCCCGCGTCGTATTGGGCCAGGCATCCGGGACGCGCGGTGTCGTAACGCGCATAGTAGGCCGGTTGTGTCCGGGAGTAATCGCCACAGTAGAATTTTCCCTCGTGCCAATAGGTTGTCGTCCTGCCGCTGTTCCATCCCAGGCAGCGAATCTCGTTGTTCGTGAAATCGTCCAGCCCCAAATACCAGGTATCCACATACGCGGTGGCAAGATCGCTTTTTACGGTTCCCTTGGGAATCACGCCATAGCCATCGCGCGGCGCGTTGTGGAAGTCGATCGGCCCCCAGAACTTGCCATCCGGACCGCGCGGCGGGTCGTATTTCGACATCGGATCGTAATAGATCAGGTTGACGCTGGACGACCGGTAGGGAAGATTGTTGTAGTCGGGATGGTAAAGCGCGGCCCCGCCATCGCCGCTCGCGAGGGTATAGCGGTCTGCGTTCCGCGGCGCGTGCCCCCATGTCGTATTGCCCGCGTTGTCGATCAGGATCATCAGGTTGGCGGACTGGCCGCCGCCGAGCGCCTGCGGCGTCTGGGAAATTTCCAGCTCCTGCGCCCCCGCCTGGGCGGAAAACGCCGCCGCCAGCGCAAGCGCCAGGGGACGGGGATTGAAATGGCTCCCTTGATCTTTTCCGGTCTTTCGCATGATGCCTCTCCTGTGGTTCTGGAAAATCAGCGCCATAAAATGGACTGCAGGATGACAACAACCGTGGCGTCCGCACTCGTGGGGTCCCGGTTGCTGCCCAGGGTAGTGATGCGGAAGACCTCCGTATCCCGCTTTTTCTCCGTTTGCAGTGATTCGTCCGACTGCACGGATGGCAACTGTTCCACGACGACCCAGGGGTCCACGCCCGCCAGGAGTCCGTACAGGGTGTCGAGATTGACGTCGCCCGCGCTGTTGCAGTTTTTCCTGAACGTCTGTTTCTTCCAGGCAATCCAGCTTTGCGGGGATTCCGGATCCAGCGGAAACTCGTCCACGCCGAAATTTTCGTCAAACTGCTCATTGACCCGCGCGGCGGGATATTCGGTGAAATGACCATTCACGCAATTCTCCACGCCGCGCAGGGCCGTTTCCGTTTTGCTGAACACCCCGGAATATTCGGAGGCATTCCCCGCGATGCGCTCCTGTTGCCGCACGCTCTGCATGGCGGCAAGGCTCAGGAGCGTCACGATGATGAGCATGACCAGCCCCACCACCAGCGCCGCGCCACGCTGCCGGGACAGGACGGAACGCGGCGAGGGCCGGATTCCCGGGAACGCGTTCCTGGAGTTCGCTGAAAATCGCGGCATCGCGCGCTTTCCTTCCGGCGTCTTTCGCCACGTGTTCTTCCGGTTGCCGTCCATGACCATTTCCTCCCTCATTTCTCATCCTCGGCCCTGGTGACCTCGCCAAGCTTGTTGCGCAAGGCGACACTGGTGCTGAACAGGCGCCGCAGGCGACGATCCGCCGTGATTTCCAGCGGGAGCGCGTCGCCGCACAGGGTGATCCGGGGCGCGACCTTTTCCGGCAGCACGCGCGGACGAATGGAGCGCAGCACCAGATCGATCTGCACCACTTCGGCTTTCTTCCATTCCTCCGCCGCGACCTCGTGCCAGGGCTTCAGGCCATGCGCGCCACTGATCCCGTCCCCGCCGACGCAGACGCGGAACGCCTCCACGCCCTCGATCAGTTCCGCACCGTTATGGAAAAGGGAATAAATCGCGTTTCCCAGAAGATCCTTGCGACCGGAATCCCGCATATCATATATGTTGAGCGGCGCGCCCGCGGTGTTGACCGGTAGCGCGAAAACCTGCGCGCCGCGGCCAAATACGCCTTCCCCGATTGTCCCCTCGCCGGGCGCGGCCGAAAACGTCGTCTTGATCGTGCCTGTCTGCGTCCTGTCGGCGGGAATACTGACCGCATCCGGCTTGAAGACATACGCCTTGTCGCAATCGCTGATGACAGCCAGCCGGCTCGACGCGCCCGCGAAATGCTCTTCCAGCCTGTGCGCCGTGACCCCGCCGCTCACCCTGATTTCGTCCGCGTTGGTGGAGAATTCCGCAGCGTTAACCTGCGCGACGCCCCCCATCGAGCCAAAAACCTGCAATTGTGGTTTTTTCCCGTCCAGGCCGGCCACGGCGCCGGCGGCACGCACCCGGATGCCCTCCGCCACCCAGGACTTCACGTCGAGGTTGACGCCGGAACGATTCTGCACGGCCTCCGGCCTGGGTTTGCAGCCGATGAACGACGCCACGCGCAGGTCACGGCCCATGGAATCCATCGCCACGCGGGCGCTTTCGTGCATGCGCGCCATCTCCTCGTTCAGCACGTAGGTTTCCCGGTTGCCAAGATAAGCGTAGGTGACGCCCACCAGCACGATGAGCCCGATCGCGGAGGACACCATCAGCTCGACCAGGGAAAACCCGCGCGCGCCGGCGTATCGCATGGAATCGGCAACAGAATTCATGATCTACATCCGTCCCAGCAAAAAGACCTGTTGCGTGCCCGCCTCGAAAAGCTTGCTGTCGCCCTGGTCCCACTTGATACAAACCATGTGGTAGTTCCCCTTTCCCACCGCGCACTTCCTGCCGTCCTCGGTGCGGCAGCTCAATACCCGCGCCTGGGGAAGCGAGCGTTTCAGGTTCTTCAGCCAGTTCGCCGTGTATTTGTAGGCGAAATCCTTGTCGTCGCCATACTGGGAACCGCCCAGGGACACACTGTAATGCCCCGCCTGCGCGCCTCTGGGATTGGTGCGCACATTGTCCATCATGGCATTGGCGTAATCCACGGCGACAGAGCGCGACATCGCGCTGCTGTTGATCTTGACCGCCGAGGTCTGCAAGCCCACCAGTCCCAGAAGGCCGATCGACAGGACCACAACGGCGATCAGGATTTCCAGCAGGGAGAACCCACCCGCCGCGTGACACATCTTCTGTTTCATGTCGTTTCTCCGGATCGTTGATCGTTCAGGGGCACGCCAGCGGTTCGGTGATGATCCGCCCCACGGCATTGATGCGAATGGCGCGCCCCACTTCCTTGCCGGACTGGCAGTCGTCGGGAATCAGCGCCATGTTGACCGCGTTTCGCTCCGCGCCGTTTACCTTTTCCAGGTTGCCGCGCGCGTTGAAGGTGATCGAACGCGGCGCGTCCGTTGCCCCGCCGCAGGGCTTGCCACAAAACGTCGCGTTCTTCATGCCCTGCTGTGTTTGCACAATCAGTGGAGTGGAAGGACTGGCGAACGCGGGCGCCTCGATCCGCCAGCCTTCGGTAAGCGGCGCGCTGCCGCTGGCCGGGCCACGCACCGAGGCGCTCATGCCGCGCTTGATCGCTTCACTGCGCGCCAGGCCGAGCGCGCCCACCAGTTCGCTGGAATAGGCGCTGACGCGATTCCTCTGGATCATCGCGCGCAGGCTGGGTATGGAAATCGTCGTCAGGATTGCCAGCACGACAATCGCCACCATGAATTCCACCAATGTGAGCCCGCTTCCCCCGCGCCGCCACGACAGACCGCCATCCATTGCCGCTCTCCACAAATCGTTGCTTGCGTTATAGCACCGCGATTCGGGAATTTCGGGGCACCCTGCCCGGAGGCGTGAAAACCACGACAGAAGGACGGAATGCCGGGACAAGCGGCAGCGGCCCGATGGCGATTTCCGGTCGAGGCACCCGACCGGCGGGATCAGGTTTCCTTCTTGTCGCCGATCCGCGTTTCCGTCCCGGCGCGAAGACGCCGGATGTTGGCATGGTGCCGGGCGACCAGGGTCGCCCCCATGATGAAGGCAACCCTGGCCTGCCCGTCCGCGCCATGGAGCAGGATGGAAAAGACCGGCGCCGAGACGCCGGCCACAATGGCCGCCAGCGAGGAATAGCGGGTGACGCGCGCGGTCACGATCCAGGCGCCCAGGGAAGCAATTCCCGTCCAGAACTCCAGCGCCAGGAGCGCGCCGCCCGCCGTGGCGACCCCCTTCCCTCCCCTGAATTTCAGGAAAACCGGGAAAATGTGACCGTAGAACGCCGCCAGGGCGACAAGCCCCGTGATCCATTCGGCCAGCCCCAGGGCGCGGCAAAGCAGGATGACCGCAACGCCCTTCAGCGTGTCGCCGGCCAGGGTGAAAATCGCCGCCTTGCGATTGCCGCTGCGCAACACATTGGTCGCGCCGGGATTGCCGGAACCATAAGTGCGCGGATCAGCCAGGCGAAACAGGCGCGCACCCAGCACGGCAAACGAGACGGAACCAATCAGATAGGCGACGAGACAGGCAAGGATGGCAAAAAGCGGTGAAGCGGGCATCAGCATGCGGCGTAAAGAGCGTATACAATCCACGCAATTCTACACCGGCGCCCGCGGACGGCAATTTTGCGGGCAAGGAAACCGATCGGAGAAAACCGTTTCGGGAAAACAGCGTGGGAAATACGCCGTCTACATACACATACAGGATCATGGACACCATTTTCATCGAAGCGTTGCGGATTGAAACCTGGATTGGTGTCTATCCGCGCGAGAAGGCCATGCCGCAGACCGTGGCGTTCGACCTGGAGATCGGATACGCGCCGCCGCCCGCCGGAGCGGGGACGGACGACATCCGCGCGACCGTCGACTATGCCGCCGTGGTTGATCGTCTGCGCGCGGAACTGACCGGGCGTCGCTTCAATCTGCTGGAGCGCCTCGCGGAATACGTCGCGTCCCTGATTCTGACGGAATTCACGGCCCGCCGGGTGCGCGTTTCCGTCGCCAAGCCGGGAATCTTGCGGGGCGTTGGACGCGTGGGCGTCACCATCGAAAGAGAACGGGACGATCCCGGGACATGACGCCGAACTGACCATGGCGCGGGTCCGGCTTTCCATGCCGGCGAGGTCGGGCGCATGGCGGACGATGAAATCCCCCCTGATGGTCAACTCCCCGATCGACGGGAAGGAAAAAACATCTTGGCCACTTCGCGTCCGGGTGGATATACCCGGTCGCGCGGGGAAAACACACGCAATTCATGAATGCCGGGAATGACCGGCATGGAACCCGCATGAAATCTGCCTCCGCGTCTTTTGCGCCATTTTTTAAAAACAGATTCTGATTGATGCGGTTATTGGGTTCTGTATGTAAATCCCCGGTTCAAACGGTACACAAATCGCAAATAAAAAAAAGCAGGGCATCCTGCCCTGCTTTTTGAATCAACTTCCCAACTTAATTACTTTGTTCTTCGGCTGGAGCAGCTTCCGGAGCGGAGACGGTTCCGGCGGGAACCCCATCCGGAGCGGGAGCCGCGCTGTCAGCGGACGGCGCGTCGGCAGAAGTGGCGTCACCAGCGGGCGCGGCGTCAACGGGAGCCGTGACATTTCCGGCAGGAGCCGCCGCGTCGGAAACGGGCGCCTCTGTTGACTGCGGTGTGACTTCTTCGGTCGGCGGCGTATCCTTGCCTTCCTGACCACAGGCGGAAAGGGCAAACGCCAACAAGGCTGCAACGAGGAAAGACTGTTTCATTGATAGTTCCTTTGTTAAACAAAAAGAAAAGCCCAGACCAAGTAATCTGGTCAGGCGGGATTATAGCAACTAATTTCCGCGCGCCTCATTGTGCACCGCAATAAAACAAACCACGGCAAAAACGTGTCATGATGTGTATGTTTTGTACAACTACATGCATTACAATCCCAGCGTGGTCGGTGAAAAGGGGATACCGCCTTCCGCCCAGACAGCCTCGAAACGCTTGAGCCAGGGCGCTGTTTCCACCGGGTCGTCCAGAATGTGTGTAGAACGCGGCTGCGCCAGTTCCGGGCGGATCACGACATGCGCGCGGTCGGCGATTACCAGGGTATCGCGCACATTTTCCAGTCCGGCGTGAACCTGGAGTATCTGGAACGTATGACTGTAATGTTTGAACAATTCGACCAGACGCGGATGATCGCGATGCAGGTGGTCCGTGCGTTTCAGCGCGATGCGGACATCCGCGTTGCCGATCAGGATCCGGCGCAGGCAATCGATATGCTCCGGCATGTCCAGTCGCAATTCGGCAAGGTCGTTGTCCCAGATGCAAAGCTCTCTTTGGGCGCGCCCCAGAACCTGTTCGGTCGCGGCGTGGAATTCACGCCAGGAATTGTGGATTTCACGGGTCATGTCCACCAGTGTAGTGGATTGACGCGCTTTTGGGGAGGGCGGAATGCCGATCGGGCAGATTGAAGCGCTGGATCACGAGGCCAGGGGCATCGCGCGCCAGGACGGCAAGGCGATTTTCATTGAAGGGGCCCTGCCCGGAGAGACAGCGGAATATGCAAGCTATCGCAAAAAACCCCATTACGAGCAGGCGCAGCTCGTGCGCGTGCTGCGATCCTCGGCCCTGCGGGTGCATCCGCGCTGTCCACATTTCGGCATCTGCGGCGGCTGCGTAATGCAGCATCTCGATGTCGCCGCCCAGGTTGCCGTCAAGCAACGCGTGCTGGAAGACAGCCTCTGGCATATCGGACGCGTCAGGCCCGGACAGATCTTGCCGCCGATCCGGGGAATTCCCTGGGGCTACCGGCACAAGGCCCGGCTCGGTGTGCGCAAGGTGCCGAAAAAAGGCGGAATGCTGATCGGTTTTCACGAAAAGCGCAGCAGCTACATCGCCGACATCAAAAGCTGCGCGGTGTTGCATCCGGCGGTCTCCCGCCTGCTGTTGCCATTGCGGGAACTGGTCGGCGCGCTCTCCATTGCCGAGCGCCTGCCCCAGATCGAAGTCGCCGTAGGCGATGCCTGTGTCGCGCTGGCGCTGCGCGTTCTCGAACCCCTGGCGCTCGCCGATGAGGAAAAGCTCCGCGCTTTCGCCGACAGGCATCATGTCGTCTTCTATTTGCAACCCAAGGGACCGGATACGGTCTTCCGCTTTTATCCCGGGGACGAAACAACGCTTTCCTATCGCTTGCCGGAATTCGATCTTGACATGGCGTTTCTCCCCACGGATTTCACCCAGGTGAACCACGGCATCAACCAGGTACTGGTTCGTCACGCCCTGGCGCTGCTCGACCCGCAACCCGGCGAGGTCATCGCGGACCTGTTCTGCGGCATCGGGAACTTTACCCTGCCCATTGCCCGGCGCGGAGCGCGGGCTATTGGTGTGGAGGGAAACAACGCCCTGGTCGAACGCGCTGAAGCCTGCGCGCGCGCAAACCGGCTTTCGGAACAGGCGCGATTCATCGCGGGCAACCTGTTTGAATGCTCGCCCGCGTTTTTGTCGACCCTGGGGCCGTTCGACAAGCTCCTGCTCGACCCGCCCCGCGAAGGCGCGCTGGAAGTGGTCAAGGCATTGCCGGACGCACCGGTAGACACAACAACGCCAACAGGCCCCTGGCGCATTGTCTACGTCTCCTGCAACCCCGCGACGCTGGCGCGTGACGCGGCCATCCTGGTCGGCTGGAAAGGCTATCGTTTCATGGCGGCAGGCGCGATCAACATGTTCCCGCATACGGCGCATGTGGAATCCATCGCGGTTTTCGAACGGCCCGCGATGGCCTGAGCCTTCGGGGGGGCTATGCTAGAATCGCCTCCCCGAGTCCCGGTGTCCCTGGTCCCGCCGGGGAGACAATCATCCGGAAGCGTGGCCGAGCGGTTTAAGGCAGTGCTCTTGAAAAGCACCGACGGGCAACCGTCCGTGAGTTCGAATCTCACCGCTTCCGCCAAGGATCAAATCCGGCTTGAATAAATGGTCACCGCGCACGGGATTGCGGGATTTCATGTGCGGATGCCGCGCAAAAAAGCGTTGAATATCTGCGGCGCGTAGGTTTCCAGCGAAAAGAGGGCGCGATTCTTCGTCCAGTTGAAAATCAGCCCGTCGATCAGGGCGACGAGACCGATGGCGGCCTGGTGCGGGGTCAGGTCCGCGCCGATCTGGCCTTTTTCACGGGCGATGGCGAAAGATCGCTGGATGATGTCGATATGGCTTTCGCCTTCTTTCAGGTGCTTGTGGCGAATGGCCTCCATTTCGCCCACATATTCGCATTTGTGCCAGAAAATCTCGAACATCCGGAAAAAATTGGGGTCGTGCTCCAGCCTGCCGATGAATTCCCGCGTGATTGTGTCGAGGAACTCCAGCGGATTTTCCTGCATGAGCCGGGCGCGTTTCTCGCGTTCAAGCAGCAAGGGACACGCCAGACGCTCGATCATGGCGGTGAAGAGTTCGACCTTGTTCTTGAAATGCCAGTAGATTGCGCCCCGCGTCACTCCGGCATGATGGGCGATGTCGTTCAGCGAGGTGCGGGAAACGCCCTGGCGTTCAAACAACTCCATCGCCGCATCCAGGATGCGAGAGCGGGTGATGCGCGCGTCTTCCTTGGTTTTGCGGACCATGATTCATTCCACGGCAGTAGCGGGTCCGGACTCCACGCGGGCGGATCCCTCCGCTTCCCGCCATCCGCCGCCCAGGGCCTTGAAAAGATCCACGGCGGCGGCAAGGTGATTACGGCGGGCGTCCTGCTGCTGGATTTCGGCGGCGTTGAGCGTGCGCTGACTGTCCAGGAGCTCCAGGAAGCCGGAATATCCCGCTTCGTAACGCGCTCCGGCAATGCGCCAAGCTTCGCGGGCGGCCTCTGTCTGGGCGGCAAACGCGGCGGCCTCGGCCTGGTATTCCCGCAGGGAGACCAGGGCGTCCCGCACCTCCCGGAAAGCGTTCTCCACGGTCTTCAGGTAGTTTTCCAGCGCTTCCCGCTGCACCGCTGACACCTGGTCGAGGCGCGCGCCGGTGCGGCCCCAGTTGAAAATGGGCATGAAAAGCGTCGCGCCATAGGACCAGATGGTCGCCTGTCCGCCGAAAAGATCGGAAATGTTGGCGCTCTCGCTCCCCAAAAGGCCGGTCAGGCTGATACTCGGGAAATAGGCGGCCTTGGCGACGCCGATGCGGGCATTCGCGGCGGCCAGCCGCTCCTCGGCCTCGCGTATGTCGGGACGCGCTTCCAGCAGGCTGGAGGGCAATCCCGCCGGTGGCAGCGGCGGCAACGGCAAGTCATTGAAGTCGGCGCTTTCCGCCACCCTGAGTCCGGGTTGCCCGGTCAGCAGGGCCAGCAGGTTTTCCGTCAGGGCGCGCTGGCGGCGCAAGGCGTTCCACTGCGCGTCCACGGCGGCCAGGGAAGCGCGCGCCTGCGCCGCCTCCAGCGCCGAAGAGGCGCCCGCGTCCAGACGGCGGCGCACGATTTCCAGCGTCTGGCGATGGCTTTCCCGCATCCGAGCGGTGGTGCCCAGCTCGGCGTCCAGTACGCGCAGGGTCAGGTAACCGGAAGTGATCTGCCCGGCCAGGGAAAGCCGCAGGGCGTCGTGGCCGAAGCGTCCGGCAAGCGCCTCGGCGCCGGCGGCCTCGTTCAGGCGACGAATGCGGCCCCACAGATCCAGCTCATAGCCGATATTGAGCGCCAGGCGACGGTTGGTGGTCGTCGCCGCCCCTGTCTGCCGGCCACTGGCGGTCTTGCCGCTGGCGCGGTTGCGAATGGAACCGCCTTCGAGGTCGACACTGGGGAAAATGTCCGACCCCGCCTCCCGCGCGGCGGCTTCGGCGGCTTCCATGCGCGCGACGGCGGCTTTGAGGTCGTGGTTGTTGGCAAGCGCCAGCTCCATCAGGTGATTCAGTTCTTCGTCCCTGAAAAGCGTCCACCATTCGGGATTGACCGCCGGGACTTCGGCTGCCGGGAGGGTCTCGGCCCCCTCGTCGTAGCGCTCCGGCAGCGCCGTTTCCGGACGAATGTAGTCTGGCCCGATGGCGCAGCCGGAAAAAACGAGGGCCATGAGGGGCGCAAGGGGAGCAAGGGGGAAGCCCAGCGTCAAGGCCCGCCGTGGAGGGGAAAAGGGGTTACGCATGATCGTTTTCCTCTGGGTGATGGTCGCCGCCCGCGTTGGGGTCATCCGGGTGGGACTTGTGTTTCTT
>JAISME010000005.1 GCA_031276915.1 Zoogloeaceae bacterium | reverse complement strand
TTCAAAGCGCGCAAAATCCCCCTCCTCTTCCATGCGCTGCATGAGCACGGAACCCACCATGCCGCGCCAACCAATAAGCCCTACCCGTTTCATGTCTGTGACTCCTTCATTTCTTCGTGTGCTTTCCGCGCCGCTTATCGGAAAATCGGGGGATTATACCGCTCGACACCTTTTTGTTTCCGCAATGGCGACCAGTTCGCCATTTGCACGTTCTGATGCCGCCGTGCCGCCTCAAAGCAGCCCCGCCTCAAAGCAGCCCCGCCTCAAAGCAGCCCCGCCTCAAAGCAGCCCCGCCTCAAAGCAGCCCCTCCTCAAAGCAGCCCCGCCTCAAAGCAGCCCCTCCTCAATCCACCCCCCTGCCGCTGCTTCTCTGTGACCATCACAAAGTGGCAGCGTCCGTCGGAGAGGCTGGCCCACAGGCCGCCGATCAAGCGGTCATCCTCGGCGTTTCCCCAGCGGTCGGCGCCCTTGTATTCCACTGCCAGAACCGCGCCCGCCTGCCCTTTTGCCTCGGGCAACTGGCACAGGAAATCCGGGTAAAAGCGACCGTCGGCCTTTTGCAGGAAGAAGGAACACCCTTCGCGCCGGACGAGATTGCGCACCCAGAACCGGATGCGTCCGTAACAGTGCTTGCGGAAAACGAAATGTCCAAAGCGACCGTCGTAATCGCGGCTGGACGCGTATAACAAGACATCCCTCCAAAAGCTTCTCAAGTATGTACCCAGCAGGTGCCGTTACATTCCCAAATAGAGCTGGATGAAGGCCAAGTCCAATACGGCGCGCAATCCGTAGGAAGCCAAGCAAAGTCGTTTCTTCCCGGATTGATGCCATTGGCATCATAGCTCGCCGGCCCTCATCCTGGGCGGGCGAGCTTTTCATCGGCGACAGCATTTCGGCGAGGCGGATGTTTTCGGGTTCGTGAAGACGGGTTATCATCGAAAACTGGTTTTACGCGGCTTGCGATATGACGTCACGCTTTCCTGTTCTCGCGTCTGCTTTGGTCCCGGCTCCGGCGGGCGCCAGGTCTTGTCTCGTGAAGGGTTTCACGGTGATCGATTTCCAGGATGATTCCCAGAAGTTTCCCCGACGGATTCCCGCGCATGGCTGAAGTCGGCACCAAGCAAAAGGGCGCGCAAAAAACGGCGCGCATTCCGATCAGGATCGTTCCGGCAGACGCACCGCTCCGGAAACCGGCGTGGATTCGCGTCAAGGCGGGAAACATGACGGGGCGCTTTGGCGAAGTCAAGCGCGTATTGCGGCAACAAGGATTGCACACCGTGTGCGAGGAGGCCGCGTGTCCCAATATTGGCGAGTGTTTTGGGCGTGGCACGGCAAGTTTCATGATCCTGGGCGACATTTGCACGCGACGTTGCCCTTTTTGCGATGTGGGGCACGGCAGGCCCTTGCCGCCCGATCCGGGGGAACCCGCGCATCTTGCCGAGACCGCCGCGCGTCTTGACCTGCGCTACGTGGTGATTACCAGTGTAGACCGCGATGATCTGCGCGACGGCGGCGCGGCGCATTTCGCCGCCGTGGTGCGCGCCGCGCGGGAAAAAACCCCGACGATGCAAATCGAGATACTGACTCCGGATTTCCGCGGACGCGAGGATATTGCCCTGGAAGCCCTGGGTGAAGCCTTGCCCGACGTGCTGAACCATAATCTGGAAACCGTGCCGCGGCTCTACCGGGCCGTGCGTCCGGGCGCGGATTACGCCGGTTCGCTGCGTCTCCTGCAAGCCTTCAAGAGACGGCATCCCGGAGTTCGCACCAAGTCCGGCCTGATGGTGGGGCTGGGCGAGACCGACGACGAGATTCTCGCCGTCATGCGCGATCTGCGGGCACACGCGGTCGACCTGCTGACCATTGGCCAGTATCTCGCGCCTTCCGCACACCATCTGCCTGTCGTCCGCTATGTGCCGCCCGAAACCTTCGCCGCTTTCGAATCCGCCGCCAGGGAAATGGGGTTTTCCGGAGCCGCTTGCGCGCCGATGGTGCGTTCCAGCTACTGGGCGGATCTCCTGACACCGCCACGAACGACGCCACACGGGAGCAATTCCGTTCCCGGTGGCATTGATGGATAAACGGCCCGATTGTTCATGCCATGCCCGCCCGGACATTCGTGCCGGATGGGAACGCGCGGCCATCCGCCACCATGTGGAATCAATACGCCAGGGTTTCCACGGACTGTGCCGATGCCAGGAGGCGCGCTTCGTCCAGGCCGTCATGGCAGCCATTCCGCACCGCGCTCGCCAGGGCCTTGAGCGACGCCGTGACGATGTTCTCATCCAGTCCGACGCCGTGGCGCGTCCGGGAGTGTCCATTGACGCGCGCTTCCACGAAAACGGCGGCGCGGGCTTCACCCTGTTCTCCGGGCTTCATGGCGCGTTCCTCGAAACGCAACACCTGGATATGCAAGTCCGCGCCTGCCAGGGCACATAGGGCTGCGTCGATGGGGGTGTCGCCCGTTCCTGTCAGGGCGCGCGGCGCGCCGTCGATTTCCAGCGCGAGGGTGACACCCCGCCTGCCCTCCGTTTCGAACAGGCAATGCCCGACATAACGCACGAAGGCACGCGGTGGTTCCAGATAGGTTTCGGAGAATATCCGCCAGAGGTCCCCGGCGCGCATTTCCCTGCCTTCGGTGTCCATGCGTTGCTGCACGATGCCGGAAAACTCGACCAGCAGGCGACGCGGCAGGGCGATTCCATACGCCGATTCCATGAGGTAGGCCATGCCGCCCTTGCCGGACTGGCTGTTGACCCGGATGAGCGCCGCGTAGCTGCGGCCCACATCCGCGGGATCGAGCGGCAGGTAGGGAATGTTCCAGCGCGCGCCCTTCCTGGCCGCGAGACCTTTCCGGATGGCGTCCTGATGGGAGCCTGAAAAGGCTGTAAACACAAGATCTCCCGCATAGGGATGGCGCGGATGGACGGGAAGCCGCGTGCATTCCTCCACCACATGGGCGACCGCGTCGATGTCGGAAAAATCGAGGCCGGGATCGACACCCTGCGTGTAGAGATTGAGCGCCAGCGTGACAAGATCAACATTGCCGGTGCGCTCGCCGTTCCCGAAGAGACAGCCTTCCACCCGATCGGCCCCGGCCATGAGTCCCAGTTCGGCGGCGGCAATGGCCGTGCCGCGATCATTGTGCGGATGCAGGCTCAGGATCACGCTGTCGCGCCGGGCAAGGTGGCGGTGCATCCATTCGATCTGGTCGGCGTAAACATTGGGTGTTGCCGTTTCCACCGTGGCGGGAAGGTTCAGGATCACCTTGCGCGCCGGCGTGGCCTCCCAGACGGTGGTGACGGCATCGCAAATCTCCAGCGCGAAATCGAGTTCCGTCGCGGAAAAGGTTTCCGGGCTGTATTCAAGCGTGATTTCCGTTTCCGGAATATTCCGCGCGCACGCCCGGATGCACGCAGTCGCGCCGGTCGCCAGCGCGACAACTTCCGGCCTGCTCATGCCAAACACCATTTCCCGGAATGGCGCGGAGATCGCGTTATAAACATGCACAATGGCGCGCCGCGCCCCCTGGATCGCCTCGAAAGTGCGCTGGATCAGAGGCTCGCGCGCCTGGGTCAACACCTCGATGGAAACATCCGCGGGAATCCGGTCCTCCTCGATCAGCCGACGCACGAAATCAAATTCCGTCCGCGAGGCGCAGGGAAAGGCAACCTCGATTTCCTTGAAGCCAATGTCGCACAGAAGCTGGAACATCCGGAGTTTCTTGCCGATGTCCATCGGTTCGAAAAGCGCCTGGTTTCCGTCCCGCAGATCGGTGCTCATCCAGACCGGCGCGGCGGAAATGACGCGGCGCGGCCACTGGCGATCGGGAAGGTCGACCGGCGGAAATGGCCGGTATTTTTGCGCCGCGCGCTGCAACATGGTGTGTTCCGTATCGGTGTTGAAACTGTCGAACATGGTACGGGAAACGGCGTGGAATGTGCTTGCGTTCCTTTGCATGAAACACGTGGAAATTGATATTGAACACCAATAATCCATTGATTCATGGCATAAAATAGCGTAATAACGCAAAACAGGAATCGATCATGAAACTCGACCGCTACGATCGCGCCATTCTTGGATTGTTGCAAAAAGATGGTCGCATCAGCAACCAGGATTTGGCAGGGCGCGTTGGCCTGTCGCCTTCGCCCTGCCTGCGCCGGGTGCGCGCGCTGGAGGAAACCGGATTGATCGTCGGGTATCGCGCCCTGCTGGACGCCCGTCAACTCGGATTTTCACTGATGGCGCTGATCCATATCTCGATGGACCGGCACACGCCGGAACGCTTTGAGAACTTTGAAAAAGCCATTGCCGACATTCCGGAGATCATCGAATGCCTGCTCATCACGGGACAGGACGCGGACTACCAACTGAAAACCATGGCCACGGACATGGATGCCTACCAGGATCTGCTGCTGAATCGCATCACGCGCATTCCGGGGGTTTCCGGTGTACATACCAGCTTCGTGCTGCGCAAGGTGATCGCCGAGACGGCATTGCCAATCAGGTGAGATCCCGCGCGACGCAATACCGCGAGCCGGCAACCCTGGTGAAAAACCTGATTCGCGCCAGGGTCTGGCCGGCAAGGGGATGTCGTTTTCCGGGCAGGGCGGTCAATACCGATAATGCGCTGCCTTGTACGGCCCCTCGACGGGGACGCCGATGTACGCCGCTTGTTCTGGCGTGAGGGGGGTCAGGTGCGCGCCGATCTTGTTCAGGTGCAGGCGGGCGACCATTTCGTCGAGTTTCTT
>JAISME010000010.1 GCA_031276915.1 Zoogloeaceae bacterium | reverse complement strand
CCTTCAAGGTGATGCCAAAGCGTTGGGTCGTCGAGCGCTCCTTTGCCTGGCTGGAGAAGAACAGAAGACTTTGGAAGAACTGTGAGCGTCTGCTTGACACGAGCTTGCAGTTTATATATTTGGCCTTCTTGGCCCTTCTGCTTAAAAGACTTTGAACAGGTTCTTAGAACCTGTTCAAAGTCTCCTAAATATGGTAAAACTCCGTGGATGAGACATTCCTACCCTAGCGACATCAGTCGTGAGCAGTTTGAGCGGATTCGTCCGCTACTGGAGAGCGTGCGCAAGAAGACAGCGTTGCGGAAAATCGACCTGTATGACGCCTTCTGTGGCGTGTTGTACCTGCTGCGTACAGGCTGCCAATGGCGGGCGCTCCGTGAACTCACGGCGACGGAGGAGCTGCCGCAGGACATGCGCGGCGCGACGTACAAGGGATTCATCTTCCTGTACCAGCCCAACCTGGGCACGGCGCAGGAGGTTGCGGAAACGCTCTATCACGAGATGCTCCATTACGGGGTGGATCGGTTCCTGACGCCGGAACAGCGCGCGGCGGAACTGACGCGATTGTACCGGGTGTCGCCCGAACTCCGGCAGCGCGCCCACGCCTGGGAGACCAGCGTCGAAGGTCGGGAATTCCGCCAGGCGCACGACGCGGCGGCAACGCGCCTGCACGCCATCGAGGAAGCCTTGGCGCGCATTTCCTCGGAAGAGCACGTCAAGCCCTTGTGGGCGCGACTGGCGAGGCTCTTCTGGCGCGGCCTGGCAAGGCTCATTCGCCCGCTCTCTTCTGGCCTTGCCCACCGGATGGACAGCGCCAGCGACATCGAAATCCGGGAGTTCGCCCGCCGTGTGGTGACAAAACTGGAGATGGGCGCGTCCACCGCCAGCAGGCATCAGGGCGCGCAGGCGCGGCTTTCCCGTGAAGCGGGGGATCGCGCCGCGCGACCGGTGCGCCCTGTGCTGGGGGACAGCCTGGCGAACACGGTGTTTACCGCGCTCACGCAAAGTGATGAAGCGTTCCAGCAACCCACACCGATGGGCGCGACGCCTGTGGACATCGGGTACGAAATCAACCCCCACTACAAGGTCGAGCGAACCGGCGCGGTTTCGGAAAAAGGCGCTGTGCAGTCGTGGTCGATCCGGGCGCCCTCCGGCAAAAAAGCCTATCTTTACGAAGGGCGCCCGGACAAGACCTACGGCGCGCAGGGCAAGCCGCGCATCTGGATCGACGTTTCGGATTTTACGCCCGGTGTGGATAAAGGCAACGTGGTCTACGGCATCGCGTCCGCCTACGCCTACAACACAGGGAAGTCTTTCGTGGGTGACCCGGAGGGGCTTTCGCCCATAGGGTTTTTCCGGCGCCTGGAAAACATGCTTTCGTCCGCGCTGCGCTACGGCACGACGGATCACCTTGCGCCGCACCCGCACCAGATCGACCCCGCGTCGGGCTACGCCGCGAGTGTGAGAAATCACGACCTTGGGTTAAAATGGAAAGATGGCGATTATGCCCATAACCTGGCGGAGATGCTGCGTGTCACGAACGCGGCCATGCGGCGCTTCGCGCCTGAACTGGAGGGACTGACTTATGACTTCGAGCGAAACGAATACCGAGACGGACGGACTGGTTGGCATGGGGATCGACGAAGCCTCGAAAAAAAGGTGGCCGGGATTGGACGAGACCCGACGTCGCGCTATCGTTGGGGAGGCGCGACGGCAGCGCGCGCAGCTATCTTCAACACCGTTTTACAGGAAGCGGGCGCTGGAAGAGGGGCCGGATTATTGGCTGCAATCGGCGGCCAGCTATCAGGGCGACTGAACCCCAACCTGCGCAGAGTATTCTATTCCCGTACAGACGGGGATGCTGCCGCCAGTGAACCCGCCCTCCTGCCGAACCTGACGGCGCGGCTCGCGGACAACCTCGTCGCCCGCGTGGATAACCTCGCCGCGCAGGGCGGCAAGCGGGGGACGCTGGCGGAGGTCTTGCGCTACGGCGGGCGCCTGGCGCGGGAGGCGGTGCAAAAATCCTGGACGAACCTGGCCTTCACCAGCGCCATTGTTCGCCGCGCCGCCGACATGGGATTGACCGCCGCCACGGAGTGGGTGGGCTACGTAAACGAGCGTTCCAGCGCCGCCCTGCGCCACGAGGAACAGGTGGTGAACCTGATCCGCGACGTGTCCGCCCTGGACTCGTTCGGCGACCTGGCGTCGAAGGGCGCCGCCAAGGCCAACGCCGTGTGGGAATTCGTCCGTGACGCGACCATGAGCCAGCGGGTCTTCAAGGCGTATGACTGGCTGCCCGTTGATGTCGTCGTCAAGCTGGACGCGGAGATGGCGGCGCGCTACAGCGCCCTGCCCGCCCCGTCGCGGGCGATGGTGGATCGCATATTCCAGCAGTCGCGCGACACACGCGAGCGGGTGTTCCAGTTGGCAGGCAAGGCCATCCAGGACGCACTGGATTCGGGTCGGCGCAACCTGGAGGAAGGCTTGCCCGCCCGCATCCGCGAAGCACAGGCGCGGGTACAGCGCCGGTACGACCGGCAAGAGGCCGCCATTGGCGACGCGCTGCGCGAGGGGGATGAGTCGCTGGCCGCCGAACTGGAATCCGCTCTGTGGGACGAAGACACGCTGGCGGAAAAGCTCGACCAGGCGGAAGACGCGGCGCGAAAACTGGTGGCGGATCAGATCGCCGAACTGGAAAGCGTGGCGAAGGAACAGGAAAAGGCGCTGTCCGCAACAAGGCGACGGCTCCCCCTCTACGCCCCGTTGCGGCGCGTGGGTGACTACGCGGCGATCGCCCGCTCGAAGACCTACGAGGAAGCAAAGGCGGCAGGGAACACGGAGCTTGTGACGCGGCTCCAGCAAAGCGGGCAGCATTACTGGGTCAATTTCTACAGCTCCATGCCGGACGCGGAACGCGCGCGCGACGCCCTCCGGCGGCGCCCCGAATTCGCAGGCGGCAAGGTGGAAGCCTTCGAGCGCGAAAAATTCATGGACAGCCTCGATGCCCTGCCCTTCGAGGCGTTCCGCAAGATGGAAGACGCCATAAGGAGCGACGAGAACCGCGCCTCCACGCAGGCGGACACGTTGCGCCTGCTGCGCGAGCTTTACATCACGTCGCTGGCGGACACGAGCGCCCGGAAGTCGGAACTCCCCCGGCAGGGCGTGCATGGCATGGACGCGGAATCCATGCGTCAGGCGTATGCCGCGCAGGGCAGTGCGGACGCCCGCTACATGGCGACGCTCGTCGTCGGGCAAAAGGAGCGCGACGCCTTTGTCGCCATGCGCAACCAGGCGAACGCCGACAGGTCGCTGATGCCGCTCTTCAACGCCCTGAAGGCGCGGGAAGCCGCCGTGCTGGAGCGCCCCAACGCGCTGGCGGGCAGCCTGCTGAAATTCAACTCGTGGATGCGGCTCGTGCTGAATCCGGCCTACTACTTCTACAACCTGACGCAGCCCGCGCTGATGACACAGCCCTACCTCTCGCGCGAGTTCGGCTGGACGAAATCCTCCGCCGCGCTCGCCCGCGCGCTGGGCGACGTGTGGAACACGCAGAAGGGCGCGAAGGGCATTGCCCATAGAATCCGCGCCTTCGCCGACGCCAGTCTGCTGCCCAGGGTGTATCGCGCCAGCGAACGGGCGACGGCGGCGGAGGAAGGCCGCGCGCCCATGACCATTATCGAGGAGCTGGCAGCGCGGGGAAAGATCGACATCACCATCGCGCAAGACCTGGGGGTGATGACGCAGACGTCGGGCTTGCTCACCCGCGCTGCCCCCCGTGTGGGCGCGACGCTGGACAAGATGGAACGCTTCTTCTCCGCCGCGATGCAGAAGTCCGAAATGGTCAACCGCATGGCGACGGGGCTGTCCGCCTACCGGTTGATGCTGGAGAAGCAGACGGCGCAGGGCGTTGCCCAAACGGAGGCGGAAGCCGCCGCACTCGCCTACGCGGAGGCCGCCATTGACATGACGCAGGGTGACTACTCGAACTTCAACGCGCCCACGTTGATGACCGGCAACTGGATGCGCGTCTTCACGCAGTTCAGGAAGTTCCAGTTGATCCAGGCGACCTACCTCTGCCACATGTTTCGGGAAGCCTTCCTGAAGGGCGGGACATCCGTCGAGAAACGCGCCGCCCGCCTGGCCTTTGGCTACGCCATGCTGCACACGGCGGCCTTCGCCGGGGTCGCGGGCCTGCCGCTCATGTCGCTTGTGGGCGCGCTCTATGGCCTGACAGGCGACGACGAAGACCCCGCCGACCTGGACGCCGACCTGCGCGATCTCCTGGGGGGCGGCAAGCTGGCGGACATGCTCATGCGCGGCGGCTTCTCCGCGCTGGGGGTGGACATCTCCGGCAACGTCGGCATGCGTGACGTGTTCGACCCGCTGGGGCCATTCACCCCGTGGCAACTGCGCAACCAGGGCGACGGCGACAAGATGATGCTGTCGTTGGCAGGCCCCAGCATGGGACAGTGGCAGATGTGGATGCGCGGCATGGACTACTTCGACCGGGGCGACACCCTGCGCGGTGTGGAGAATTTCCTGCCCAAGGGCGGGGCGAACCTCCTGCGCGCCTACCGCATGGGCGCGGCGGGCATACCTGGACAGAAGGGCGATGTGTGGCTCTCGCCCGACGAAGTAAACCTGGCGGATCAACTGGCGATGAGCCTGGGCTTTCGCACCATCAAGGAAGCGCAGGCGCAAGCCGCGCGCCAGAAAAGCTACGAGCTGAAGGACGCCTGGAGCCGGGAAACGACGCGCCTGAAGTCCCGTTACGTCACGGCGTTTCGAGACCGCGACTACGCGGCGCTGGCGGAGATACGCGAAGCATGGGCGGCGCTGCAAACCGCCAAGCGCAAGAACGGCAGCAAGCCGTCGCCCTTGTCCAGCCTGTTGAGAGCGCCGCAGGAAGCGGGGCTTTTTACTTCGTGAGCTGCGATCCGGGGGGCGAAGACGGGCACATGTCCCGATGCGCGATACCCGGTTTATCCGTTCCTTTTCCTGCCGCAATCGCGCGCGCCAAGTTTGCCCGTTGTGCCAAATTTGTGCCACGTGCCACGGAAACACGCATGGATGCTGGGTACTTCACGTCCAGATGCAGGAAGCCCGGTTCATACGCCTTGAAGGTCTTTCGCGGCGCCTTGGTCTCCTTGGGCAGCAGGTCACGCAGATTCCCCAGCCCGTGCCGACGCAGGCAACGATCCAGACCGGAACGCGAGACTTTCGGGCAGAGAAATTCCCGCGCCACCGCCAGCAGGTCGTCAAGCGACAACAAAAAATGTCGGCGCAGATAAACGGCAATGGTCTCCTGACCGCTGTTCATCGTCGTTTGCAGACGATGCGCCGTGTGCGAGCGATCCATCGGATCCG
>JAISME010000109.1 GCA_031276915.1 Zoogloeaceae bacterium | reverse complement strand
TCTTCCAGGCGCGGTTCGTAGCGGCTGACGAAATCGACGATCTCCCGCCGCAAGACGGGTTCATCGTCCGGTGAAAAGCCCGCGCCCGAATGGATGAAATCCGGCATTCCAAACGCGGGATCGAGAAGCGTGCTGCCCTGGCGGGAGTTGAGCAGCCGGGAAACGTAATCACAAATGGATTGCAGCAGGCGTTCTTCGGATTCCAGGGACTGGCGCTCTTCCTTCCGATTGATGGCGGACATGCGTTCAAAGAGGCGCAACTGGGGCATCGCGCGCTTCTCCATTCTCGTTCTTGTTGTCGATGGCATGATCGCCTGGCGGTGGCGCGAGGGTAAACACCACCCGCAACTGGTTTTGTTCCTGCGCGACGAACGCCTGCGCGCTCATGTAGCGCAATAGATCCCGTGTGCGTCCCATGCCGGAAATGCGGATGTAGCCAGGATGCGGATAGACTTGCAGGCGTTGCAAGAACCCCTGCGCGAGCGGACGTTCGACAACATGCGACAGGCGATATGCGCCGTGCAGATCCACGGAGAGCGCCCCTTTTGCCTCCAGGCGGTAGAAGCTGACCTGTCCGGGCGCGCCATGAAAGGGAAAGCGCAGCTCGATTTCATTTGTCGCTACTTCCCTGATGACGGGCACGCCCAGATCGCCTTTGCCGTCATCCCGACCGTGTTCCAACAGGCGCCACGCGGCAATATCGGCTTCCCTGGGCGCCTCGGGAAGCGGCTTGGGCGGGGGGGGCGACGCCTTGGGCATCACTTTCGGCGCTTCCGCTTGCAGCACGGATGTTGGCGGCGGCGGGACAGGGCGAGTGAACAGGCTTTCCATCAAACTGCCCGCTGCCTCCGAAGGCATGTGCAGTTTCAGGGCGATCGCCATCAGGAACACCAGCAAGAACCATGTTAAAAGCATGCTGCGGAACAGGGCGCGCAGGGAATGCGTCATTTCATTACCTCACGTAAGTAATGCGGTCAGGCGCCTCGGGGATATTGTTGTTTTTTTCCTTGAGCAACAGGGCCACGTTGTCCGGGAAAATCCTGACTTTCAGGTTGCTGATCCTGTCTGCGGCAAGGAAATCGGAGGCCTCCGGGAAATCTTGCGGCGTAAAACGCCTTTCCCCGTACTGGAAATCCTCGACGAAGCTGACAAAATCCGGATAGACGCGCTTTGCCTCGAAATTCGGAAAGGCGATTGCCAGCTCGGTCTTGCCGCATTGCTGCTTGTCGTAGGTAAAACGCTCGTTGTGCGGATAGTTGCGGTTGACCAGTTGCCAGGTTTTGTCCTGGCACCACAAGGTCAGCGTGGTGCTGTTGACTCGCGCCTTGGCCTCGACGTTGACGAGGGTCGGCATGGCGCGCAGGAGCACCCCTGGCGTTTGTTTCTCCGTTGCCGCCGTGATCGCGAATTCTTCGCCGCTGCCCAGAAAGGAGAGAAAGTCCTGGGTAAACGGAAAAGGACGGTTGTCCCAGACCGCCGCCGCAATGCCATCCGTGCGGCGCAATAAAAAGGGGGAAATTTCATCGGCGACAAACTTGCTCATCACCCCTTCCTGGCCGAACATCAGGGCAGTGTCGTAGCCGCGATGCAGGTAGGTGGGGCTGGCAAGCACCTGGTTTTCCCAGTCATGTTGCAGTGTCGTCGCCGCGCTTACGGTAATTCCGTTACCGGCGAAAGCAAGCAGGTTTTCAAAGAGGCGCAACTGGGGAATTTCATGATTCTGAAAGGTTTCCCGCACGTTTCGCCAATGTTCGCCGCCTTGCGTGTAAAGGCTGTTTTCCAGGGCTTCCGTGTCGCGCGCGCCAAAATGCGTCCGTGCGGTCGCCTGTGCCCAGGCGGGATTGTCGAGGTTTTTCAGGATGCTGCGCACCGAACCGAAATAGCGCGCCATTTGGGTAATGCCGTCATAGATCCTGCGCACCTGATGGCGCGTGTCCGCCACTTGCCACAATTCCCGCAACACGTCGGGAGCGGCGATTCCGGTAATCAACAGGGTATGCCAATCGGCAAGATCCTGACTGGCGTGGCCTTCCAGGGCAACCTGGGTCATCACGTCGAACAGGCGCGCTTCGGAGAGCCAGGCAGGCGGCGTGCTTGCGTCCTTCAGTGGCGCGAGTTCCTTCGTCAGGCGGGCGGCGAGGCGCAGGTGCGGGGTATCCTCCACACTCCTGACATGGTAGAAAGGCACGTAGGCGTCGCTGTTTTCCAGACTTTCCGCCACCTCGCAGAAACGTTGCACGAAGTTCTGCCACTGTTCTTCATAGCGCGCGTAATAATCTTCCAGGACTCGGTCCATTTTCTGGCGCAATTGCATGTGCTCGCCGCCTGGCATGCCGAGAAAGCGATGCAGGAATTTCTTGTTCACCGCGTAACCTGCCGCCGTATAGGAGGCTGGCACGCAGGTGTCTTCCTGCGCGTTACCAAAAAGACTCGGCCAGTATTGTGACAGGCAGACCTTCTGGTCGCTGTTGCTCTCGTCGTAATACCAGATAATAGAGTCATAAAACGACTCGAAATTGCGGGTGAGGAACGGAATCAGGATGCCGCTCACATCTTCGCCCAGAATGGCGAGTTGCTCCGGGCTGGCGGTCCATTCCAGACCGAGCTTGATGAGTTCGCTGTTGGCTGTGCCCCAGCTCTCCTCGGCGAACAGCGGGAAGGAAATCGCCGGAACATCGATCTTGCCGGTTTCCTGTTGTTGCCGGATCGCGTGTCCCAACCAGGCCAACTGGTTGACCGCCGCGTGTTTTGCCTCGTCGTATTCGCCCGGCGCGTTCAACGTGGCGCGCATGGAAACGAGCATCGGCGCGAGAAATTCGCCATACAGGGTTTTCGTGAAACGGTTTTTTTCCGCCTGTTCGACACGCGCCAGCATGTCGAGGCCGAAGGCGGGGAGGAGCCAGTTCTTGCGCGCCGCCTCGATCTGCATGATGTAGCGCATCTCGCCATACAGCACGTCCAGCCGTCCCGACACCAGATGCTGCGCGACAGAAGGCGGCAACGAAGTGATGGCGCGGTTCTGATAGAGCACGTTCGCCGCCATCAGGCCGCAGACGCAAAAGAGCAGCAGACACCAAGCGCCCATGACGACGATCCAGGCGCCCGAATAGGCCGAGAGCCGCCCGCGCAGGCGGTAGGCCGTCGCGCCATGACTGGGCAGGAAGCGCGTAAGGAAGCGAGACAAGGCGCCCTGCGAGGGGGGCGGAAAGGTCGGGATAACCGGCTCTGGCGCGACCGGGGGCTGGCCTGTCGCTTTCTTCGCCGCGACTTCCGGGGGGCGTGTCGGGCAGAAGAACACACCTGCCAGACGCGCACTGTCCTGGCGCGGCATGTCCTGCAACAAGGCGGCGAAGAGGACATCGAGTTTTTTCCCCAACTGCCCGATGGTTTCCAGAAAATGGAGTTCATCCGCGCCTGCGGGCGCGCCTTGCGCGAGATCGTCGTAGAAGGCCGCGCGCAGCATCGCGTCGGCAGCCTCTGCGGCAGCCTCGCCCGGCGCTTTTTTCACGTGTCCGTTTGCGTCTGGATCGAAAAAACAACCCGGCAACGCCGCTTCGCCCTTTGGCCGCGACAGCAAGGCCGCGCCGCCCGGCAAGGTCTCCATGTCCTGCGCCAGCACGTAGATCGGGAGATTGCGGTTCAACGCGACCATCGCGGTATACAGCGCGCCGCGCAACTGGAATCCCCATTCGTGCAGGGCGCTCTCCCCGCGCGCCAGCACCTCGCGGGCAGAGACGATCAGGAGAACGCCGGCAATGGCGCTGTCCCGCACATCCCGCGCGATGAGCGCGAGAAGCTCTTCCCCGGACTTGCCTTCCAGCGCCCCGACCGTCATGTGCAGCAGGGTCGTTGCGGCAAAATCGCGCCGCGCCAGGGGTTTGTCTTCGTCTTCCGCCGCGAAAAGCGGCGAGAGTGGCGCGTCCGCGCGCGCCGCGCCATCCAGGGCCAAATACCAGGAACGGCCCGTGAATTCGCGCGGATCGATTCTCTTTTGCCGATCGCGCGCCAAAAGGGCGTTCCACACCCCCTCGATCCCGGAAAGATGGGTTTCGGTGGAAACCGCCGTATTTTTCAGGCCGGACAGGGCCTGCCGCACAAAAAACCGCTTGTTGCGCGCCCGCCACAGAAAGCGCCCCGCCCAAAACAGCAACACCGCGCCAAACAAACCGGCCAGGATGAAAAATCCCGTAAACATCGGCCAGCGCAGCCACCACGCCAACACGGTCAGGAGTCCCAGCAGGATCAGAACGATCAACAGGAACAGCAGGGCTTTCAGGAAGAGGCCAAGTAGTTTCATATCATATACCGCGCAAACGATGCACAAGGCCGCTCAAGACTTGACGGAAATGCCGACCAGGAGGTTCGCGCAGTACAGGCCGAACAGCAGGACGCCAAGCAAGGGGAGCAGGATATAGAACGCCCATTCCAGCGCCGGGGCGATTTCGCCCATGCCGCGCCGCCGCGCGCGCCGCCCTGTCAGGGAAGGATCAACCGCCAGGGTTTCGCTGCCGCGCAACACCGAACGGGCGGACTGGCGCAATTTCTCCACGAGGCGGACATCGCCATGACAGCGCCCGGAAAAACCGAGGAGCAGGCAAAGGGCGTATACGTCGAGTTCCTGCCGCGCCGCCCGGTCGCGCGAAATACGCGCGGCGGCTTCCAGGCGCGACGGCAGGGAATCGTCCGGGGATTCCATGTCGTCGGGCGGCAGGGACAATTCTTCCAGCAGGGTTTCCAGGCGCGAAAAAAACAGGCGCCCCGCTTCGGAAGTCTGGAAATAGGCATATTGCAGGCTTTGCGACACCCAGCCCGCAGCGTCGGAACGTGGCGCGGTGAGCATGATTTCGTCCACCCAGGCATACACCGCCAGGCGGCAGCAATCGAGGTCGACGCCGCGATCCATGTTGTCGGCGATCAACGAAGCGTTGCGTTCGCGCTCTTCTTCCGCGCGCGCGCGTATCCGGCGCCCCAGTTCCGCGAGCGATTCTTGCGGGCCGGTCGCCCGCGCATGGCGCAAGGCTTCGCTCATCAACGGGAAAAAACGCTTCAGCATTTTTCGTTCCCACCGCGCCGACCAGGAGTATCCATGCGTTGGCGGCGCAAGGCGCCGAATCCTTTTCCTGCCCGCGATCTTCTGTTCTTGCCCATCTTCTTTTCCTTTTTCACTTCCGAATCACGGTGAGCTGCACCCATAAATCCTGAGGCGCGTCGGGAAGGAAGAAAGCGACCTCTCCATGGCGCAGGGTTTGCTCCCAGAGTGGATCGGCCTGGTCGATCAGGAAATAGGCGGTATCCTTGCGGCGGGGCAAGCCCACGGGCGGGGTGTCGGCGTGGGTTACGCGAATGCCGGGAAGCGCGCGCGCCACGATGTTGGCGAGTTCCCGTCGCGGCGCGAGCTTGCCGAAGGCGCGTACCCGCTCCGCCAGGCGCTCCGCTGTGGGCGAACGCATCAAGAGCCAGTAGCCATAGGAATTGTTGCAGGCGCTTTGCGGCATTTGGGTTGCCAGGATGCCACCCTCACATGCTTCGAGGACGAAGGCGAAATCCGGGCCGACCACCAGCGAATCCACAAGCCGGGTGACGATGCCGCAAGCGGCGTCATAGCATTCGTAGAGATTTTCGTGGTCGTAGGGCGGCAGCGCGCGCAGCCCCTGCCTTGTTTCTCCCACCGGCGAGAGTTCACCGGAAAATACCGAGAGTTCGCCCACCATGCGGCAGAGCGCGACAAATACCGGCCACGGATGCATGGCGGGCGCAAACAGCAATTGCTCCAGTTCCGGCACATGCCGGGAAATCGCCCCCAACACGCAAAACAGGGTGATTCCGTAGAGGGTGGAGACTTCCGAGGAAGAAGCGTCGCCGCCGACCAGCTTGAATTCCTCCAGTTGCCGCGCGCGGGAAAGCAGGACGTCGCGGATGTCGCGCAGCATGTTGACCAACGCCGCGCTCGCCTGAATATCCACAACCGGCGGCACAAAGCGGCTCTCCAGACGCACCCGTTCGCCATTTCGCACCAGCCGGGCGACGGGAATGCGCAGCATGCTGTCCTTCATTTCGTCATCGAAGCAAAGGCGCAGGCGAAAACGCAGGACGCGCGCGTCCGCCATCGCGCCCTTGCCGTGCAAGTCCGGCGTCCGTTC
>JAISME010000064.1 GCA_031276915.1 Zoogloeaceae bacterium | reverse complement strand
AGGGCGGGGCAATGGCAGGAGCGGGTGAGCCTGTCCTGGCCTGCGAGTTTGCAGGTCCGGTCTTTCTGGATCAGGGCGATGATCCTGGCCGGGTCGACCCGGGATTTTTCTGCGAAATCCTTGCCGAAGGCGACGGTAATCCGGTCTGCCGAGGCTTCCAGTTTCCGCACGCAATACGGCGCGATGAAAAACCGCAGGTGGTGCGTGGCGAGCAACGCTTCGCCCTGTGGCGGCAGGGGGCCGAAACGGTCGATCAGTTCCTCCCGCAAGGCGTCGAGGGCTTCCGGTGTTTCGCTGTTGGACATTCGTTTGTACAGGCCCAGGCGTTCGTGCACATCCGGGCAGTAGGTGTCCGGCAGCAGGGCCGGGATATGCAGGTTGATGTCGGCGGCGACAAGCGGCGGCGCGGCCAGGTCCTCTTCGGAAATTTCCATCCTGCCTTCCTTCAGGGCGGCGACCGCGCGTTTCAGCATGCCGGAGAAAGCATTGAAGCCGATTTCCTGCATTTCGCCGGACTGGTTCTCGCCCAGCACTTCGCCCGCGCCGCGGATTTCCAGGTCGTGCATGGCGAGCGTAAAGCCGGAACCGAGCTCTTCCATCGACTGGATGGCTTCGAGGCGTTGCCGCGCCTGCTTGCGCAAGCCTTCCTCTACCAGCAGATAGGCATAGGCTTGATGGCGGGAACGTCCTACCCGGCCACGCAACTGATGCAATTGCGCCAGGCCAAACCTGTCCGCGCGGTTGATGATGATCGTATTGGCGTGCGGATTGTCGATACCGGTTTCGATGATGGTGGTGCAAAGCAATACGTTGGCGCGCTGGCTGACGAAATCGCGCATCATCCTTTCCAGTTCGCGCTCGTGCATCTGGCCGTGACCGACCACGATGCGCGCTTCCGGCAAAAGCTTTTCGAGCTTTTGCCGCATGGTCTCGATGGTGGCGACTTCGTTGTGCAGGAAATATATCTGTCCGCCGCGCTTCAGTTCGCGCAGCATGGCCTCGCGGATGACGCCATCGGCAAGATGGGTGACGAAGGTCTTGATCGCCAGCCGTTTTTGTGGCGCGGTGGCGATCACGGAAAAATCGCGCAAGCCTTCCAGGCTCATGGCCAGCGTACGCGGAATCGGCGTGGCGGTGAGCGCCAGCACGTCCACCTCGGCGCGCAACGCTTTCAGGGCTTCCTTTTGACGCACGCCGAACCGGTGCTCCTCGTCGATGATGACGAGCCCCAGGCGGGCGAAGCGCGCGCGCCTGCCATCCCGTTGCGCGATCAGTTTGTGCGTGCCGATGACGATGTCGATCTTGCCGTCGGCCAGTTCCGCAAGGGCCGTTTCGCTCTCCCGCGCGGTCCTGAAGCGGGAAAGCCCGGCCACCTTCACCGGCCATTCGGCAAAGCGGTCGGCAAAGGTGCGGTAATGCTGTTCGCACAAAAGCGTGGTGGGACACAACACGGCGACCTGCCTGCCACCGGAGACAGCGCAGAAGGCGGCGCGCAGTGCGACTTCCGTCTTGCCGAAGCCCACATCGCCGCACACCAGGCGGTCCATCGGTTTGCCGGATCGCATGTCCCGCAGGACAGCGGCGATGGCGGCGGCCTGGTCAGGCGTTTCCTCGAACCCGAAACCTTCGGCGAACAGGGCATGCTCCCGCTCGGAAAAATCGAACGCGTGCCCCTGGCGGGCGGCGCGGTGCGCATAGAGCGCCAGTAGTTCGGCGGCGGTGTCACGCGCCTGCAGGGCGGCTTTTTTCCGCGCTTTCTCCCATTGCCCGGAGCCCAGGGCGTGCAGGGGCGCGTTTTCCGGATCGGCGCCGGAATAGCGGGAAACGACATGCAACTGCGAAACCGGCACGAAGAGCTTGGCGTCGTTGGCGTAGACGAGCTCCAGGAATTCCTGCGCGCCCTCGTCGGAAGCCATGCGGGTCAGGCCCATGTAGCGGCCAACGCCGTGCTGCTCGTGCACCACCGGATCGCCGATCTTGAGTTCCGTGAGGTTCTTGAGCCAGCCGTCGAGGCTCGCCTTTCGCTTTTGTTCGCGCCGCGCCAGACGCGGCGCGCCGGCGTAGAGTTCGGTTTCGGTAATCAGGGCCAGCCGGTCTTCCAGCAAGATCCCCGCGTGCAAGGGCGCAACGGCCAGGGCAAGCCTGTCGCCGCTTTCCCGGAAATCCGCGAGGCTTGCCGCGGCGGTGGGCTGGATGCCGTGTTCAGCGAGCATCCGCGCCAGCGTTTCCCGCCGTCCGGCGGATTCGGCAAGAAGCAGCACCCGACCGGGAAACGCGGCAATGAAATCCTTCAGGGCAGCCAGGGGCGCATCCGAACGCCGGTCGACCGCCACTGCCGCGACCGGCTCCGGGCGTGGCGCTGGCGCCTGGATGCGGGCATGGGATTGGGCGCGGATGAAAAAATCCGCCTCTGGCAGGAAAAGTTCAGCAGGCGGCAGCAGCGGACGCCCCGGTTCATTCCTGAGGAATTCGTGACGGGAACGGGCATCCTGCCAGAAGCGGGAGAGCGCCTGCGGCACATCGCCATGCGTGATGAAGATGGCGTCATCGGGCAGGTAGTCGAAAAGGCTGGCGGTCTCCTCGAAGAAAAGCGGCAGCCAGGATTCGATGCCCGCCGTGGCAATGCCGGCGGAAACATCCCTGTATATCTGCGATTTCGCGGGATCCCCCTCGAAAACCTCGCGGAAACGCTGGCGGAAGAGCGTGCGCCCCTTGTCATCCAGCGGGAACTCGCGCGCGGGCAGCAGCCGGATTTCCGATACTGGATAAAGCGTGCGCTGGCTATCCACATCGAAGGTGCGAATCGACTCGATCTCATTGTCGAACAGGTCGATCCGGTAGGGGAACGGAGCGCCCATCGGGAAAAGATCGATCAACCCGCCGCGCACCGAATATTCGCCGGGCGCGACGACCTGTGTGACATGCTGATAGCCTGCCAGCGTCACCTGCGCGCGAAAGGCGTCCGCATCGAGGGTTTCCCCCTGGGCGAAGGAAAAGGTGTAGGCAGCGAGAAAGGCGGGCGGCGGCAATCGGCAGATCGCCGTGGCGGCAGGCGTGACCAGCACCTGGCATTCGCCTTGCCGAACCGCCCAGAGCGTGGCCAGCCGCGCGGAAATGATGTCCTGGTGCGGCGAGAAATGATCGTAGGGCAGGGTTTCCCAATCCGGCAGCAGGCGCGCCTTCACTTCCGGCGCGAACCAGGGAATTTCCTCCATCAGCCGTTCGGCATCCTGTGCTTCCGCCACGATCACGGCCAGCATCCTTCCCTCTGCCGCAATGGCTGCCTGCGCGATCCGCAAGGCATCCCAACTGCCGGGCGCGGCAGGCCATTCAGTTTTCCGGGGAGGGACGGGCAAGGGAGGAAGAGTGGAAAAGGCGGTCAGCACGGGCGGAAAAAGGATGGAGAAAACCCATCATTATAGAGAGCGCGTGACGGAAAAGCCGGAATGCGCCCGTGGCGATCAGGACAACCACATGAAACCATCGACCATGTTCCGGAAGGGGGATTCGTTAGGGATTGCCTGGTTTCCAGGCCGGTTTCTTGTGTCGGGTGGTAACGAAGAGCCAAGAGACCGGGGGGCAGAGGGGATGGAAATTGTGCTGCTTCCGCGTCATTTTTGGGAATTGTCGCTGCGTGGTTTTGTTCTCTTGAGAGACGCGAAGTGACATTTTTTGGTTCATTGGTGACGAATATTGTCACATCCTGTGTTGTTGGGGTGGGAGTGAGAGGATGGATAAGGAAGGATAATCAAGGGCTTAAGGGATTCGAGTGTTTCTGGCACATGTCTTGCATGTAGATTGCCATGATGAAGCGGAACATGACAGGACAGGAGCAAGAAGTGGAAAAGACGGTTGTCGGGTCTTCCTTGTGCGCGCGCGCGCGGCACTCGGACAGCGGGGCGCGCGCGTTTACCTGGCTTACAGCCTGGCAATCGCGCGCGCACAAGGAAGACCCGACAACCGTCTTTTCCACTTTCCGTTCCTGTCCTGTCATGTTCCGCTTCATCATGACAACTTATAGGCAAGACATGTGCCAGAAACACTCGAATCCCTTAACCCCTTGATTATCCTTCCTTGTCCATTCTCCCATCCCCACCCCAACAACACGGGAAGTGACAATATTCGTCACCAATAAACCAAAAAATGTCACTTTGCGTGCCCCCGGAGAACAAAACCGCACAGCGGCAATTCCCCGAAATGGCGCGGGAACAATACAAACTCCAGCTTCCTCGCTCCCCGGCCCCTTGCCACTATTCGGCGCAAGTGTTTATCCGTAACCAGTACCCCCCCTGTGCGCGCCCTCCCCAGACCCATCGCCTATTTTGCAAGCATATCCCGCCTTTTTCTCACGTGAAAGAACAGCCACGCCAGATAGGGCCAGGCGGCGAATGGCCAGATGATCGCCATCCAGCGGGTCAGTCCGTTGAAATTCAGGAAGTGGCCGCGTCGCCAAAGTTCAAGGGCAATCGTGGAGTACGGATTCAGGGGCGTCAGGTTGACAAGCACCGCTCCGGCCAGGAGCGCCAGGACGGAAAAACCCAGACGCCAGCGCAGGGGGAAAAGCAGAAGTAGCGTCAGCGTGATCGCGCCCATCGCAAGACCATGCCGCGCCCCCAGCGTAAGCCAGGCGAGTCCGTTTTCCGGCCCGGCCAGTACTGCCGCGCCCAGGGCACGCACGAAGCCAGCCAGCAGGAAAAACAGGGGAACCGTCAGGAATGACCGCCAGCGCCCGCGGGTCAGAACGCTGACGAAGAGGCCGACGGCAATCAGGTTGCAGAAGATTACCGCCGTCTCGGAAACCCGGTAGCGCCGGGGGCCATATTCCAGGGTGATGAGGTCGAGACTGTGCCGCAGGTCGCCGACCCCGAAAAGCATGATTTCCGGCGATAGCTGGAGCAAAAGCCACAAACCCAGGAAGGTCAGTCCCAGATCGGCGTGCGGAAGCGGCGCAAGCAGACGCTGCCGCCAGAGCCGCCAGACAGCCCTGTAGCGCGGTCCGGCCCAGAGCGCAAAAAGTCCGCCCAGGAATGTGCCCGCCGTGTTGCAGGCCAGATCGAGATTGGAAGCCACGCGGCTGGGTAGCCAGTTCTGCAGCGTCTCGATGACGAAACTCAAGTCCGCGCCCAGGAACACGGCCAGGGCAAGCGCCCGGGAACCGGGAAAGCGCCCCATCGCCGCCAGGACTGCGAAGAATCCCAGAGGCATGTAGACGAGCACGTTGATGACAATATCGAAAGTTGTCCAGTAATAGGGCCAATCGAAATTGAGATAGGCGAATGGCGCGACGGCATCGCCGCGCCAGCCGGAAAACGGGTACAGGCAACCGTAGATGGTCAGGACAATCCAGACGACCGTCAGGTGACGGGAAAGCAGATCCCTGTCCGCCGCGCCGCTGCCCGTGTGTTCCGTTATCCGGGGCAAGATTCCGGCTCCGGTTCCGCGGATGGCAAATGCGTTTGTGCTCCACAGGCGTTCTGCCCGGGGAAACCGCGACCCGCTGGCTCAGGATTGCGCATTGGCGGCCCGGGCATGCGCGGGCTGGTCGGGGATCCATTGCGGCAGCGAGGAGCCGGCGACAAGCCCGACGAAGGAGACAGCAAGGCCGATGAGCTGCGGTGGTCCGTATTCCTCCCCGAACATGTGATCCGTCAGAATCCAGGCGCAGACGCCGCCAACGACGGAAAAGAGCGCACCCTGGTTGGTCGCGCCTTTCCACAGGGGACCGGCGATGAGCGGCACGAAAGCGCCCGCCAGCGTCACGGCATAGGCGCTTTCCACCATCTCGTAGATCGAGGATTCCGTATTGAGCGCGAAGCTGAATACAACGATGGCAAAGCAGACAGTGGAAATCCGCATGCCTCGCAGCAGGCCGCGTTCGGTGAGATGCGGCATGAAATTGCGCAGGATGTTCTCGGAAAAAGCGACGGAGGGCGCAAGCAGCGTGGCGGATGCCGTGCTCATGATGGCCGAAATGACCGCGCCAAAAAAGAAAATCTGCGCAAACAGCGGCAGGCGGTCGCGCACAAAGATGGAAATCAGCTTTTCAGCGTCGTCCACCTTGTCGGCGTTGAAAAAATTCGGACTGATGAGGGTGATTCCGTAGGCGGTCAGGATCGGCACGGCGCAGAACAGGATATAGAACGAACCACCGATCAGCGAACCGTAAAGCGCCGTCCTGGCGCTTTTGGCGGATGTGATGCGCTGGAACACGTCCTGTTGCGGAATCGAACCCAGCATCATCGTGACGAAGGGCGCAACGAAAAGAAGCCACTCCCTTGGTCCCGCATCCCTGGGAAAGAGATCGAACTTGCCGGTCATCCGGGCGTGCTGGATGACCGTTTCCACGCCGCCTGTCATGCCGGCGACGATCGAGGCGATGTAGCCAAGCCCGACAATGACGATGACCATCTGGATGAAATCCAGGATGGCAACCGACAGCATGCCGCCGACCGTGGTATAGGTGAGCACCACCGCCGCGCCCAGGAAGACGCCCCAGGTGGGACTGATCTCGCCCCTGCTCAGGATTTCGATGATGCCGCCCAGCGCCTTGACCTGCGCCGAGACCCAGCCCAGATAGGAAAGGATGATGCAGACTGTGGCGAGGATTTCCACCGTGCGCCCGTAGCGACTGCGATAGTAATCGCCCAGGGTAAGCACGTTGAGCTTGTAGAGATGGGCGGAAAAAAAGATTCCCGCGATGATGAGGCAAAGCCCGGCGCCGAAGGGATCGGCCAGGATGCCGGACACGCCTTCCTTCACGAAGGCGCCGGAAGACCCGAAAACCGCTTCCGAACCGAACCAGGTCGCAAACACTGTGGCGGTGACGATGGGCAACGGCAAATGCCGGCCGGCAACCGCGAAGTCCTTGGTGGTATGCACGCGCCTGGCAACGTAGAGACCAATAGCCACGGAGGCCGCCAGATAGAGAAAGAGAAAGAAGATCAGGTCCATGTTCCCCCCTCGCGAAATGTCCAGCCCGGCAAAATGGGCGGATTATAAGAGCAATGGGACTTCGTGGGGATTCCTGTGTCCGGATTTCCAGGCCGGGAACGTTCGCGTGTTGCTCCGCGCGAACGAAACCTCCGGTCAAGTCCAGTTCCGCTTTTCGGCGGAACACAACGCGGCGCGCGACGCGGGCGTCTCCAGGCTGATGCGTCCGAGCGCGCCGCTGCGATAATCCGTCAAGAGCGCGCGGGCGGCCTTGCGCCGATCCAGGCCGCCTCCCCTGAGGCGACAGCCCCGGCTTTTGCCGATGGCTTCCAGGAGGGCGACGGCATCCGGCGGCACGCCATCATCGATGCGATAGCGGGCCGCGAGATTCGCGCCGTAGCGCGCCAGGAGCAGCGCGCCAAGGAAGAGCGCAACCTCCTCCTCCGGCACGGCATTGATACCGATGGCGTGGCTCGCGGCCAGCATGTAGCCGTCGGTTTCGTGTTCGATTTTCGGCCACATCAGCCCGGGCGTGTCGGTCAGGATCATGCCCGGCCCCAGACGCAGGGTCTGTTGCGCTTTCGTTACCGCCGGTTCGTCACCGACCGCCGCCACCCGTTTTTTCAGGAGCGCGTTCATCAGTGTGGATTTGCCGACATTGGGAATGCCCATAATCATCATGCGCAGGGGTTTCGTCAGGTCGTTGCGATGCGGCGCAAGGCGACGGCAAAGACCAGGAAGCTTGCCGGGATCACCGCTCTTCCGGCAGGAAATCGCCACGGCATTGACGTTTCCCCCGCCCCGTTCCCGATAAAACCCGAGCCAGGCCCTGGTGACCGCGGGATCGGCCAGATCGGCCTTGTTCAGCACCTTGAGGCAAGGCCGCTGGCGGAATTCCCGCAGATTGCGGATCATGGGATTGCTGCTGGCTTCGGGCAGCCGGGCGTCCAGCACCTCGACAACCACATCGGTTTGCGCCAGGGCCTCGGCGGCATTCCTGCGGGCGGCGGTCATGTGACCGGGAAACCACTGGATGGACATCGTCGGGTTGGATTGCCAGGGAAAGAGGGAAAGATTTGGCATGGTAACATCGAGAGGCTATCCTGATTTTCACAGACTTCCCCCAAGAGGAGATTTTTCATGGCGCACCCGCGATTTCAGCGCACCTTCCCGTTTTTCCTGGCGTTCTTTCTTGCCCTGCCCGCGGCGGCGCAGCAGGAAGACAAGATCAAGAAAGCGGTGGAAAGCAAATTGAATATCCAGGTCACGAGCGTGACCAAGACCGGCTATCTGGGATTGTATGAAGTCTATTTCGACGGGCGCATCCTTTACACGGACGAGAAAATCAGCGCGTTCCTGGACGGCAACCTGGTCGACGGCAATACCCTGAAGAGCGTGACAGCAACGCGCATGGATGTTCTCACCCGTGTGAGATTCTCCGATTTGCCGGTAAAGCAGGCCATCCGGCAAGTCCGCGGCAATGGCAAGCGCGTCCTGGCGACTTTCGAGGATCCGAACTGCGGTTATTGCAAGCATCTCAACCGGGAACTGGCGAGACTCGACAACGTGACGATCTATACCTTTCTCTATCCGATCCTGGGAGAAGACTCCCTCGTGAAGTCAAGGCAAATCTGGTGCGCCAGGGACCAGGCCAAGGCATGGAGCAACTGGATGGCGCATGGCAAGGCGCCCGGCGGCGCGGGAAATTGCGATATTTCCGCCCTGGTCCGCAACCAGGCCTACGGTCGCAAGTCTGGTATCACCGCGGTGCCTACCCTGTTCTTCTCCGACGGCGTTCGCGCGTCGGGCGCCCTGCCGCTGGCCGACATCGAAAAAAAGATGAACAGTCTCCTCTGACAAGACAACAGCTTCCCGGCATGTTTGGCTTTCTCAAGGCATTTTTTCCCTCACGCGGGCAAAGACCAGCCGATGAAGCGTCTGTTGTGAATGACCTGGCAGATCGGCCGGAGACGCGCGCGAACACCGGGACAACCGCGCGCGAGCCCCAGGCCACGCGAACCGCGTCACGACACGACATTGCCACCACTGCCACGAATGCCCCTGCCGCGCTCCCGGCGGAAATGAATGCCGAACGGGAAGGCTTCATCAGCCGGGAACCACTCCTGGGGCGAGATCAGCGCATCGTCGCCTATGAATTCAGTCATGCGCTGCAATCGCGTATCGCGGAAAAACGCTTGCTGGTGCGCCAGTTTTACGACGATGTGTTGCTGCGGCATCTGGCAGCCCTGGATCTGGACGGGTTTCTGGAGGGCAGGCTGGCTTTTCTCGAACTCTCCCCCGCCTCGCTGTCGCACCCGGCGTTTGTGCAATTGCCCCGGCACAATATCTTCCTGTCACTGGCGTTAACCGTCACCGATGCGCCGCTTGCCGACATGGCGCTCGTCCGGGCGTTGCCTTCCCTGAAGGCGCTGCGCGCGAACGGAACGCGCGTCGGGATGAAATGGCAATACGCCTGGAAAATGGAAGCGTCCGGATGGGACGCCTTGCTTGCCGAAATCGATTTCATCCGGATTTCGTGGCGGGAATTCCAGGACGATTCCGATGACGCGCTGGAGCGACTGGTCAGCCTTTTGCGTCCTGTGACGCGTACCCTGACGGCAGGAACATCCCCCTTGCGCCTGGTCGCCAGCGAACTGCGAACGCCGGAGGATTTCCGGCGGGCCTACCGCCTGGGATTCGACCTCTTCCGGGGAGATTTCATCAATCACCGCGAACCAGGCAAGATTTCCCGGAGTTCGACGAATCGCCTGCGCATCCTGCAACTTTTGCGCCATCTGCGCCACGATGCCGAAACATCGCGCCTGACGCAGGAGATCCGGCAGGATCCGGTGCTTTCCTATCGTCTGCTGCGCTACGTCAATTCGGCGGCGCTCGGGCTGAACCGGCAAATCGGCAGCCTGGACCAGGCGTTGACCATCCTGGGGCGTGACACCCTGTACCGCTGGCTGTCCACGCTGCTTTTCCATGTGGTGGATCCGGGGTACTACGAATGGGCGTTGACGGAACAGGCGCTCGCCCGCGCGGCGTTGATGGAGCGCCTGGGAAAATATGCCGGGCATGCGGGCCTCACACGGGACGACCTGTTCCTGGCTGGGCTTTTTTCCCTGCTTGACAAACTCCTGGGCGAACCGCTGGAAAAGCTGGCAACCGACATCCAGGTGTCCGACGAGTTGCGCGCCGCCCTCGTGCATCGGCGGGGGCCGCTTGCGCAATACCTCGCGTTCGCCGAAGCCTGTGAGACAACGAATACCGAGAACATCGCCGCCCGCGCCCAGGCACTGGGCCTTTCCGCGCAGATGGTCAATCTCGCCATTGTGGAAGCGCTTGCCTGGGCGCAGGAAATGACCCGATTTTCGGAAACAGCGGGAAATTAGGGAACGCCTGATCCACGGCCTGTCTCTCCAGCGCGTTTCCCCTGTCCTTTCCATTTCCAGTTTCCCCCATCATGTAACCGCTTCTGGCCACGCGTTCCGGGTTCACTGCCTTCGTTGTTTTCGCCATTCCCAGGGAGGAAGCGGATCATGATCTGCCCAAAGCCCTCTCTTTTCTCGCCTAGCCACGTCTTCCAGCCGGCGAAGCGCACTGGATGCCGAGTATTGCGCATACACCCAGGCCAGGCCCGACGACACCATTGTCGCGTTGGCGTCCTTGTCGCCATCACATAGGACAAGTCCAACCGATCGCCCGTAGCGGTCAATGTCGCGCACGGTAACACGCGCTTGTTTGTTGAGGCAGATGTCACTCAATGCCCGCTTCGAGCGCTGCCCGAAGGGTTGCGCCTTTTCCGGGGCGTCGATCTCGGCAAGCCGGATTCGCACCCGCTTCCGATCGGGCGTCAGCAGGGTCAGTGTGTCGCCATCGGCAACTCCGACCACATATCCCGCCAGTTCATTCGGCGTTCCAGTCCATTCAAGAATGCTGTACAGCAACAAAAGCGCCAAAGTGACCAGGATGCCCGGCTTTGTGGAACGGCGTTTTCTCCTCATGGCCTCAAAGCGCCCCGGCGCAAGGGATGGCTGGCGTAATGGCACACGCGGCAAGGAACACGCGCACGGACTGATCCGTGTCCGGCAATGCAACGATGTTCCAGCGCGTGGTGTTCATGGTCTCCTCCAAATCCGATGCTTGCGCGCGTAGGTTCATACTTGAAATCCGGCGCGGAACGATCCACGACATCATCCGATGCTTGCGCGCGTAGGTTCATACGAGGTGTTTATACGTCTTGTCGCCGCCATCGGCAATCGTTCGATAAGGTCTGGAGAAACCCGGGCGGGTCAGGGAAATTTCCGGTTGGGTGAAGACGACCGATGGTGTGGGAAAGCCCCGTTTCATTGGCAGGACACAGACCTTCTCCACCTTCGCCCGCCAGAAGTCGTTTCGGAAAACGGATCGCAAAGGACGCCAAATGCGCCTCGGTGCTCCCGATTTCCTTGTCCTTCCCATGCGCGCCGCCTTCCCGCGCAAGGCACAGAACGCTGACCGTGGGAATGCAAACGACTTTCCCCCTGCCACGGCATTCGTATACGCAATGCCCTGATGCGCCGGGAAGGATTGCTGCCCACGGAGCCGTTCCCTGTTAACATAGCGCCTTTCGGTTTTGGCCCATGCTGTGACCCTTCCCTACGAGATTCTTGTCGGCTTGCGGTATACGCGCGCAAAACGGCGGATTCATTTCATTTCCTTCATTTCCCTGATTTCCATTCTGGGTGTGGCGCTGGGCGTGGCGGCGTTGATCGTGGTGCTTTCGGTCATGAACGGGTTTCAGACGGAATTGCGCACGCGCATCCTGGGCGTGGCTTCACACGTGCAGGTATTCGGCATGGACGGCGCCCTGCCGGACTGGCCAGGCGCCGCCCGGGACGCCCGGACGCATCCGGAAGTCGTCGCGGCGGCGCCGTTCATCGAGGCACAGGCCATGTTGACCGCCGGACAGACGGCGCGCGGCGTGATGCTGCGCGGCATCGAACCCTCGCTGGAGGACGCGGTAGCGGATTTTTCACCGCACATGCGCAGCGGCAAACTGGAGGATCTCGCGGCCGGAAGATTCGGCATCATCCTGGGGCGTGATCTGGCGCGCAACCTGCGCGTGCAAACGGGCAGCAAGATCACAGTGATTTCGCCGCAGGCCGCCATCACGCCAGCCGGCATCATTCCGCGCTTTCGCGTTTTCACCGTGGTTGGGGTGTTCGATGTGGGCATGTACGAATACGACGCCAGCCTGGCGCTCGTGCATCTCACCGACGCGCAGCGCCTCTACCGGATGGGGGACACGGTAAGCGGCGTGCGCCTGAAGCTCAGGGATCTTTTCGACGCGCCCAGGGTGACGCGGGAACTGTCCGGCATGATCCGCGCCAATGCCTATCTCTCCAACTGGACGCGCAGCCACGCCAGTTTCTTCCGGGCGGTGCAGATTGAAAAGAACGTCATGTTCATCATCCTTTCGCTGATCGTGGCCGTGGCGACCTTCAACATTGTTTCCACGCTGGTGATGGCGGTCACGGACAAGGAAGCGGACATCGCCATCCTGCGCACCCTCGGCGCGCGACCGGGCAGCATCATGGCCGTGTTCATCATCCAGGGCGCGCTGATCGGCGCGATCGGATTGATTCTGGGTGTGACGGGCGGCGTGGCCCTGGCCTCCAATGTCGACGTCGTAGTGCCCTTCATCGAGCGCCTGCTTGGCACGCAGATCCTGGCCAAGGACGTCTACGCCATTTCCAACCTGCCCTCCGAACTGCAATGGGACGATGTCGCGGGCGTGGCGGGTATCACTTTCGCGCTGGCGCTTCTCGCCACGCTCTACCCAAGCTGGCGCGCGGCGCGCATAAACCCGGCGGAGGCGCTGCGCCATGAATGACGCGGAAATGAGCGCAACGGCGACGGCGGACACGGTGGATGTTCCGGTACTGGCCTGCCGGCGGCTGGAAAAGGTATTCGCGGACGCGGGGCAGGCGGAAGTCCGGGTGTTGCAGGGCGCCGACCTGGAAATGCGGACCGGAGAGACCGTTGCCATTGTCGGCGCTTCCGGTTCGGGGAAAAGTACCCTTCTGCATCTTCTGGGGGGACTGGACGCCCCCACTGCCGGACAGGTCCTGCTTGCGGGACGCGACCTGTTCGCGCTGGATGAAGCAACGCGCGGCGCATGGCGCAACCGGAAACTGGGATTCGTCTATCAATTCCATCATCTGCTGTCGGAATTCTCCGCGCTGGAAAATGTCGCCATGCCGCTCCTCATTCGCCGCGAGGCGCGCAGGACGGCGCTGGAGCGCGCCGCGGCGGCGCTTGCCGCCGTGGGCCTGCAACACCGCGTCGCGCACCGTCCCGGCGCGCTGTCCGGCGGCGAACGCCAACGCGCCGCCATTGCCCGCGCGCTGGTGACGGAACCGGCCTGTGTCCTGGCCGACGAACCGACCGGCAACCTGGACCGGCAAACGGCGGTGGAAGTGTTCGAGCGCCTGCTGGAACAAACCCGCCAGGGCCGGCAAAGCCTCGTGATCGTCACGCACGACCCGGCGCTGGCGGCCCGCGCCCATCGTCGCCTGACGCTCGGGAACGGCAGGCTGGTTCCGGTCCCGGATTGAAGGCGGGCATCCCGTGTGCGGCATCTGCGGCGAATTGCGACTGGACGGTCAGGCAGTCGAGGCTTCCGTTATCCACCGGATGATGGAACGCCTGGAAGCGCGTGGTCCGGATGGCGGCGGCGCGTGGGCGGACGGGCCATTGGCTTTTGGGCACCGGCGGCTTGCCGTGATCGATCTTTCGGAGAACGCCCGCCAGCCGATGCACGACGCGGAATTGCGGCTCACGCTGGTTTTCAACGGCACCATCTACAACTATCCGGAATTGCGGCGGGAACTGGCCGACCTGGGCTACCATTTTTTTTCCGGGGGCGACACGGAAGTGATTCTGAAGGCGTACCACGCCTGGGGCGCGGAATGCCTTGCGCGGCTCGACGGCATGTTCGCCTTCGCCATCTGGGATATGGAGCGCCGCACGCTGTTTCTCGCCCGCGACCGTTTCGGCATCAAGCCCCTGTATTTCAGCGCCGACACGCGGCGTTTCCGTTTCGCTTCCAGCCTGCCCGCGCTCCTCGCGGGTGGCGGCATCGATCTCGCGCTCGATCCGGACGGGCTCCAGTTCCAGTTTACCCTGCATGGTTCGGTGCCCGCGCCCCATACCGTCTACAAGGCGGTGCGCAAGCTGCCGCCGGCGACCTGTCTCACGCTGAATATCCGGGGGGAAACCAGGGAGCGCCGTTACTGGCGGCTTGCCGCGCAACGGCCCGTACCGGAGCCGGACGAGGCCAGCTATCTGGAAATGGCGCAGGCCAGCCTGCGGGCAGCGGTCAAAAGCCACCACGCCATTGCCGATGTGCCGGTAGGCGTGCTCCTTTCAGGCGGACTGGACTCCAGTCTTCTGGTTGCCCTTCTGGCAGAGCAGGGACAAGCGGATATCCGGACATTTTCCATCGGCTTTGCCGACCAGCCGGAAGAATCCGGCAATGAGTTTTCCTACTCGGACCAGGTCGCGCGGCAGTATGGCACGCGGCATTACCGCTATCACATTGATGACGCGGAAATGCTCAGGGTCCTGCCGGACGCGATGGCCGCCATGTCCGAACCGATGTTCAGTCAGGACAACGTTGCCTTCTACCTTCTCGCCCGCGAAGTCAAAAGGGAAGTGAAGGTCGTGCTGTCCGGCCAGGGCGCGGACGAGGCGTTCGGCGGTTATTACTGGTATCCCCGCATGGCGGCGACAGATGCGGCGCTGCCATTCCTCGCGCGTTTCGCGCCGTTCTACCTCGATCGTTCGCTGGCGGATTTCTGCGCGATGCTCGCCCCGGCACGGCGCGAACAGGTGGCGGATGTCGCCGCGTCTTTCGTCGCGGCGCGGCTGGAAGAACCCGGCGCGACGGAATTCATGGATCGGGTGCTGCGGCTCGACATCACGACACTGATTGTTGACGATCCCGTCAAGCGCGTCGACAACATGACGATGGCTTGGGGCCTGGAAGCCCGCGTTCCTTTCCTCGACAAGACGCTGGTGGAAACCGCCATGCGCCTGCCGCCGGAATTCAAATTGCGTGAAAACGGCAAATATCCGCTCAAGCGTCTGGCGCGGGGCCGCCTGCCGGACACCGTGATCGACCGCCCCAAAGGGTATTTCCCGACGCCAGCCCTGAAATACCTGCGTGGCGGGTTTCTGGAATTCATCCGTGACATCCTGAACGCTCCCGCCTGCCGGGAACGCGAACTCTACGACCGCGCTTATGTGGAACGGCTTCTGGCCGAACCGCTGCGCCACTTCACTCCCTTGCAGGGAAACCAGCTCTGGCATCTGGCGGCGCTGGAATACTGGCTGCAAACGCAAGAAGCCGCGCAACGCTGAATATTTCGCACATTGGACAAGACCGCCGGTTCGGTCTCGGTATGTTGAGCCAACCGCCACGCTTTGGCGTGTAGCGGAACTCCGGTTTCCTGCTCATGGCCCGCGGTCCTGCGGACGGCGATATTCTCCGGAGACTCCCCTGGTTCCCCGGGCTTGTAGATACGAACAAGCCCGGGGGGGTATAGCGGGGTCGGAGGATTTCCCAGGTCAGGTCAAGGGATTTTCCGGATCAGGTCAGAGGATTTCCCATGCCAGGTTGATGATGGGGAGCAGTGGGTTGGGCAGGGAGTCCTGTGGCTGGGTGTAGGCGCCCATGGCGTCGACCAGCGCCTGGACATGCTCCTGCGCCAGCAGGGCGTCCCCTGTCTGGAAGGTTTCCACCCGGTAGGCGCCCGAGTTGAACCAGTTGTTGATCGTCACCCGGTCCGTCCCGCCGAGCACGCTCACCTCCAGGTTGTTGCCGTTCTTCCTGAACCAGATCTGGTCGGCGGCAATGCCTTTCCCGAAGACCAGGGTGTCCGCGTTGCCCGCCGTCGTGTCGTAGTCATAAATCACGTCCTGCCCGTCGCCGTGTCCGAACAGATAGACGTCAGCGCCAGCCCCGCCTTCCAGACGGTCATTGCCCGCGTTCCCCGCCAGCGTGTCATTCCCGGCGCCGCCGGTCAGCGTGTCATTCCCCGCTCCACCATTGAGTTTGTCATTCCCGTTTCCGCCGTTCAGGGTGTCATTGCCCAGATTGCCATACAGGACATCATTGCCATCGCCACCATTGATGGTGTCATTCCCGGCCAGGCCATCCACAATTTCACCGATCCCCGTAAAAGTGAGCGAATCATTGCCACTGGAGAGCTGGATCGTATAGCGCGCCAGCAGTTCCGCCGTCGTGAGGGTGGCGTCGGTGAAGACAAAGCGATCGATCTGGTAGTTGGCGTTCAGGTAGAAATTGTCGAGCGTCAGCCTGTCCGCGGCGCCATAGGTGAGGACCAGGGCATTGCCCTCCCGGAAGACACCGGTCAGCTTGTCGCTGGCAACATCCTCGAAGCGCACGGTGTCGATCGCGGTGCTGGTCGTGTCGTAGTTGTTGATGATGTCCTTGCCGTCGCCCTTGCGCAGCACATAGGTGTCGTTGCCCGCGTTGCCGGCCAGGGTGTCGTTCCCAATCCCGCCCCGGATTGTATCGTTCCCGGCGTCGCCGTTCAGCTTGTCCGCACCCGCTTCGCCCTCGAGCACATCGTTCCCGGCGTTGCCGTTCAATGTGTCATCCCCCTCACCGCCCCGGAGCGTATCGTTGTCATTTCCGCCGTTCAGGGTGTCATTGCCCAGGTTGCCATACAGGACGTCATTACCATCGCCACCACTGATGGTGTCGTTCCCGGCCAGGCCATCCACGGTTTCGCCGATGCTCGTGAAGGTGAGCGCATC
>JAISME010000053.1 GCA_031276915.1 Zoogloeaceae bacterium | reverse complement strand
TCCTCTTGTCTCGTCAGGTAGGCGTACCGTTCATCGTCGTCTACATGAACAAGGCCGACCAAGTGGATGATGCGGAATTGCTGGAACTCGTGGAAATGGAAATCCGCGAACTGCTTTCCAAGTACGAATTCCCCGGCGACGACATTCCCATCGTCAAGGGTTCGGCCTTGAAGGCGCTGGAAGGCGACCAGTCCGAGATTGGCGAACCTTCGATTCTCGCGCTGGCCGAGGCGCTGGACAGCTATATCCCGACGCCGGAGCGCGCCGTGGATCAGCCCTTCCTGATGCCGATCGAAGATGTGTTTTCCATCTCTGGTCGCGGCACGGTGGTGACGGGGCGTGTTGAGCGCGGCGTTATCAAGGTGGGTGAGGAAATCGAGATTGTCGGTATCAAGGCCACGCAAAAGACGACCTGCACGGGCGTGGAAATGTTCCGTAAGCTCCTGGATCAAGGTCAGGCAGGCGACAACATTGGCGCGCTCCTGCGCGGCACGAAGCGCGAGGATGTCGAGCGCGGGCAGGTGCTGTGCAAGCCGGGCAGCATCACGCCGCACACGCATTTCACGGGCGAAATCTACGTGCTCTCGAAGGATGAGGGGGGGCGTCACACGCCGTTTTTCGCCAACTATCGTCCGCAGTTTTATTTCCGGACGACGGACGTGACGGGGGCGATCAGCCTGCCGGAAGGTGTGGAAATGGTGATGCCGGGCGACAACGTGTCGATCACGGTGAAGCTGATTGCGCCGATCGCCATGGAAGAAGGCTTGCGCTTCGCCATCCGTGAAGGCGGTCGTACCGTCGGCGCCGGCGTTGTCTCGAAAATCATTGAATAAATACAGCTTTTGCCGTATGCAAGCGCTTCGGCGGGGAAGCCATGGGTGCTTGCCAGTTCTGTTTTTGCAGGGGTATAGCTCAATTGGCAGAGCATCGGTTTCCAAAACCGAAGGTTGGGGGTTCGATTCCCTCTGCCCCTGCCGTTTTCCTGATACATCCTCTCGTTAGGAATAGGATTCTTTTTGAACATGGCCGACAAAATCAAGTTTACGCTGGCGATCCTGTTGGTGGCGGTGGGTGTTGCGGGTTTTTATCTGCTTTCCGGGCAAATCCTGGTGTTGCGGGTGTTGGCGGTGCTTGCCGGTGTGTTGCTGGCGGGGTTTGTCTTTCTGAAAACCGAGCCGGGCGCGCGTTTCGTCGCGTTGTGCCGAGAGGCCAAGACGGAAACCGGCAAGGTGGTCTGGCCAAGCCGCAAGGAAACGACGCAGACGACGCTTCTTGTTTTTGGTTTTGTCGTAATCATGGCGCTCTTCCTGTTTCTGAGCGACAAGACGTTGGAATGGGTGATGTACGATCTGGTTCTGGGGTGGAAAAAACAATGAGCATGCACTGGTATATTGTCCACGTCTATTCAGGTTTCGAGAAGAATGTTCTGCGCACCTTGCAGGAGCGCGTGAAACGCTCGGACATCGCGGGCATGTTCGGTCGTATCCTGGTGCCGACGGAAGAGGTCGTCGAGATCAAGAATGGCCAGAAATCGATCACGGAGCGCAAGCTCTATCCCGGTTATGTGCTCGTGGAAATGGAGATGTGCGACGATTCCTGGCATCTCGTCAACGGTACGCCCCGTGTCATGGGTTTCATCGGCGGTACGGCGATGAAACCTTCGCCGATTTCCGAGAAAGAGCTCCAGGAAATCCTGCAGCAGATGCAGGAAGGCGTGCAGAAGCCGCGGCCCAAGGTGCTTTACGAGGCTGGACAGATGGTGCGCGTCAAGGAAGGACCGTTTTCCGATTTTCATGGCACGGTCGAGGACATCAATTACGAAAAGAGCCGGCTGCGTGTTTCTGTCAGCATCTTCGGACGCGCGACGCCGGTCGAGCTCGATTTTTCCCAGGTCGAGAAAGGCTGACAACACGGATTCAAGGGCAAACCGGAAGCCCGTTCTGTCTCGATTCCGGCAAGAGGAGCGGCAGTAAGGTTATGCCTGAACCCGCGTTACCACTCACTTTGTAAAGGAGCCAGCATGGCCAAGAAAATCATCGGTTACATCAAGCTGCAAGTGCCGGCGGGGAAAGCGAATCCCTCGCCGCCAATTGGTCCCGCGCTCGGTCAGCGCGGCCTCAATATCATGGAATTCTGCAAGGCGTTCAATGCCCAGACCCAGGGCGTGGAACCGGGACTGCCGATTCCTGTGGTGATTACCGCGTTCGCGGACAAGTCCTTCACCTTCGTGATGAAAACGCCGCCCGCGACCATTCTCATCAAGAAGGCGGCAGGCATCAAGTCAGGTTCCGCCAAGCCGCATACCGACAAGGTAGGCAAGATTACGCGCGCCCAGTGCGAGGAAATCGCTCGGACCAAGACGCCCGACCTTACCGCCGCCGATCTGGAAGCTGCTGTGCGCACCATTGCTGGTTCCGCGCGCAGCATGGGGATTACTGTGGAGGGTCTCTGACATGGCAAAGCTTACAAAACGGCAAAAGACGCTCGCTGGCAAGGTCGACGCGCAAAAACTCTATCCCGTTGTCGAGGCGCTTGCGCTTGCCAAGGAAACGGCGACCGCAAAATTCGATGAGTCCATCGATGTTGCCGTGAATCTCGGTATCGATGCCCGGAAGTCCGACCAGCTTGTGCGCGGTTCCGTGGTGCTTCCCGCTGGCACGGGGAAAAGCGTGCGAGTCGCTGTATTTGCCCAAGGCGAGAAGGCGGAAGCGGCGAAAACTGCGGGTGCGGACATCGTGGGCTTCGATGACCTGGCTGCCGAAGTGAAAGGTGGCAAACTTGATTTCGATGTGGTCATTGCCACGCCGGATGCCATGCGTGTTGTCGGCCAGCTTGGACAGATTCTCGGTCCGCGTGGTCTGATGCCCAACCCCAAGGTGGGTACCGTGACGATGGATGTGACGACCGCCGTACAGAACGCCAAGGCGGGTCAGGTGCAATACCGTACCGACAGGGCCGGCATTGTTCACGCCACCATCGGACGCGCCTCGTTCCCGGTGGAAAAGCTGGAAGAGAACCTGAAGGCGCTGATCGAGGTTCTGATAAAGGCAAAACCCGCATCCGCCAAGGGGCAATATCTGAGGAAAATCACCGTGGCCAGCACCATGGGGCCGGGTGTACGGATCGATCAGGCGGCAACGGTGGTGGCTGCCTGAAAAACAGTTGCAAGGAACTTTGGGACGCGAAGGCGGGGAATATCCTATCTTTTCGCGGATCGTCAAAGACCGCAGGCGCGCGTTCCGGAGGTTTGGAGCGCGCTTAATGGCAGCATCGCCTGCGTAGACGGTGTGCCCGGAACAAGGATTTTTGCCAGGGATAAAAATCCCCTGGCCTGTTCCCGGTTCAGGTCGCCGTAAAAAGTGGGCGAAATCCGTTTCGCCCTGTTTGGACTTGAAAGGAGGAAAGACCCATGGGTCTCAATCTGGAAGACAAAAAAGCCGTTGTGGCGGAGGTGTCGGCGGAACTCGTCAAGGCGCAGACCATCGCGCTGGCCGAATACCGCGGTATCGCGGTGGGTGATCTCACCGCGCTGCGCAGGAAGGCGCGTGAAGCGGGTGTCTATCTGCGCGTGCTCAAGAACACCCTGATGCGGCGCGCGGTTGCGGGAACGTCGTTTGCCGGACTCTCTGGCGAGATGGTCGGGCCGCTTATTTACGGCATTTCCGCCGATCCGGTGGCGGCGGCCAGGGTGCTCAACGACTTTGCCAAGGGCAACGACAAGATCGTGCTCAAGGCGGCGGCCCATGACGGCAAGGTGCTGGACAAGGTGGGCGCGCAGGCGCTGGCGTCCATTCCTGGCCGCGAAGAGTTGCTGGCGAAGCTTCTGGGCGTCATGCAGGCGCCGGTTTCGGGTTTTGCCGGAGCGCTTGCTGCGCTTGCCAAACAACGCGAGGAGGCGGTCGCCTGAGCGCCGTGCCTTTCCAATCTCTGTTTTTGCAGTATTTCTGAACATCAGGAGCATTTACAAATGACGATCTCCAAGGAAGATATTCTTGAAGCCGTGGGCACGATGAGTGTCCTGGAACTCAATGACCTCGTGAAGGCGTTCGAGGAAAAATTCGGTGTTTCCGCTGCCGCGCTGGCTGTGGCCGCGCCAGGGGGTGGCGGTGGCGGCGCGCCCGCAGTTGAGGAGCAAAGCGAATTTACTGTGGTGCTGACCGCTGCCGGTGATCGGAAGGTGGAAGTCATCAAGGCCGTGCGCGCGGCGACCGGTCTGGGGCTCAAGGAAGCCAAGGACCTCGTGGATGGTGCGCCCAAGCCAGTGAAGGAGGGTCTGCCCAAGGCTGACGCCGAAGCGTTGCAGAAGCAGCTTGAGGAAGCTGGCGCCAAGGTCGAGCTGAAATAAGGCTTGGAAAACGCAACAAGGAGCGGGTGGTTTTATCCCATCCGCTGCCTTGGTGTTTTCTTGTTCTATCGTTTCTTTTACGGATATTTGGCAATCAGAAAGACCAGGCATTGATGTCCAAACGGCAAACGCAAACGGGTTTTCGCGTGAAAAACGCGAAAGCGGGTTTGCGTTTGCCAGTTTTCTGTTTTTCCACGGCGGGTTTGTCGAAATGGAGCCTGCCGGATAACTGTTTCAGCCTTTGATCCCGGAGCGATCATGAGTTCTGTCTATTCCTATACCGAGAAAAAACGTATCCGCAAGAGTTTCGCCAAGCGGGAAAACGTCCTGGAAACGCCCTATCTCCTGGCGACGCAGTTGCAATCCTTTTCCGATTTCCTGCAAGCCGGGGTCCCCGCGCATACGCGGAAAAACCAAGGATTGCAGGCGGCGTTTACGTCCATTTTCCCCATCGTCTCGCATTCTGGCAACGCCCGCCTGGAGTTCGTGAGCTACACCCTGGGCGAGCCGGCGTTCGACGTGAAGGAGTGCCACCAGCGTGGCCTTACCTATGCCTCGTCGCTGCGGGCCAAGGTGCGGCTTGTGATCCTGGACAGGGAAGCTTCCACCGAAACCATCAAGGAAGCGCGTGAGCAGGAAGTTTACATGGGCGAAATTCCGCTGATGACGGAGAATGGCTCTTTCGTCATTAATGGCACAGAACGGGTGATCGTTTCGCAACTGCACCGTTCTCCCGGGATTTTTTTCGAGCACGACCGCGGCAAGACGCATGCCTCCGGCAAGCTCCTCTTTTCCGCGCGCGTCATTCCCTATCGTGGTTCCTGGCTCGATTTTGAGTTTGATCCCAAGGATATTCTCTATTTTCGCGTCGACCGTCGCCGCAAGATGCCTGTCACTACCCTGTTGATGGCGTTGGGCCTGACGGTGGAAGATATTCTGCGCGAGTTCTTCGAGTTCGAGATCTTCCGTTTCTCGGACGAGGTTATCGAGTTCGCGCTTGTTCCCGAGCGCCTGCGTGGCGAGGTCGCCCGTTTCGACATCGCCGGGTCGGATGGCAAGGTGATTGTCGCCAAGGATAAACGCATCACAGCTCGACACATTCGTGATATGCAGGCCGCCAATCTGACGACGCTTTCCGTGCCCGAGGATTTCATTCTTGGCCGAGTCATCGGCGTCCCGGTGGTTGATACGGAAACCGGCAAGGTTATCGCCCAAGCCAATGAGGAAATCGGCGAAGTGTTGCTGGAGCGCCTGAAAGCGGCGAAGGTCCGCGAAATCCAGACGCTTTACACCAACGATCTCGATTGCGGCGCCTTCATTTCGCAGACCCTGCGCGGCGACGACACCGCCACCCAACTGGCGGCGCGCATCGCCATCTATCGCATGATGCGTCCGGGTGAGCCGCCCACGGAAGAAGCGGTGGAAGTGCTTTTCCAGAGCCTTTTCTATTCCGACGAGCGTTACGATCTTTCCACCGTCGGACGCATGAAGTTCAATCGCCGCCTGGGCCGCGCGGACACCACCGAATACAAGGTGATGCTGAAAAGCGTGCAGTCGCGCGCCGAGGCGGCTCTGAAAGCATTGGCGGAAGCCTCGGGGTTGCCGCTTGTCCGCATTCAGGAGATCGTTTCGCAACTCTCCTTCGGCCCTCGCGCCGTGGCGGAAAACATGACCGAGGCGGACGCCCGCGCGTTTGCCAGCAAGTTGAAAAAGGCCGGCGCGAACGTAAACGCGCGCGAGCAATTGACCCTTTCTCCTCGTGACATCATCGATGTCATCCGTGTGCTCGTGGAATTGCGGAACGGACGTGGCGACATCGATGATATCGACCACCTGGGCAACCGCCGCGTGCGTTCGGTGGGCGAGCTTGCCGAAAACCAGTTCCGCTCCGGTCTGGTGCGAGTGGAGCGCGCGGTGAAGGAACGCCTGAACCAGGCGGAATCGGAAAACCTGATGCCGCATGATCTCATCAACGCGAAGCCCATCTCCGCCGCGATCAAGGAATTCTTCGGTTCGAGCCAGCTTTCGCAATTCATGGATCAGACCAATCCGCTTTCCGAGATCACCCACAAGCGGCGTGTTTCCGCGCTTGGTCCTGGCGGGTTGACCCGAGAGCGCGCCGGGTTCGAGGTGCGTGACGTACACCCCACCCATTATGGTCGTGTCTGCCCGATCGAGACGCCGGAAGGTCCGAACATCGGGCTTATCAATTCGCTTGCCCTGTACGCGCGGGTGAATCATTACGGTTTCATCGAAACCGCGTACCGCAAGGTGGTCGATGGCAAGGTGACTGACCGGATCGACTATCTTTCCGCCATCGAGGAAGGCCAGTACGTGATCGCCCAGGCGAACGCGACGCTGGACAAGAACGGCACGCTTACCGATGAGCTCGTTACCTGTCGGGAAAAGGGTGAAACCATTTTGGCCGAGCCCGCGCGCGTGCATTACATGGATGTGGCGCCGGGCCAGATCGTTTCGGTTGCGGCCTCCCTCATTCCCTTTCTGGAGCATGATGACGCAAACCGCGCGCTGATGGGGGCAAACATGCAGCGCCAGGCCGTGCCCTGCCTGCGTCCGGAAAAACCGCTGGTCGGCACCGGCATCGAGCGCACCGTGGCGGTGGACTCCGGCACCGCCATCGTTGCCCGTCGCGGCGGCGTTGTGGATTATGTTGATGCTGGTCGCATCGTGGTGCGGGTAAACGATGACGAAACCCAGGCCGGCGAAGTGGGCGTAGACATCTACAATCTCGTGAAATACACCCGCTCCAACCAGAATACCAACATCAACCAGCGTCCCGTGGTGAAGGTGGGCGATGCGATCGCGCGAGGCGATGTGGTGGCCGATGGCGCCTCCACTGACCAGGGCGAGCTTGCACTCGGGCAGAACATGCTGATCGCTTTCATGCCCTGGAATGGGTACAACTACGAGGATTCGATCCTGATTTCCGAGCGCGTGGTGGCAGAGGACCGCTACACTTCGATCCACATTGTGGAATTGACCGTGGTGGCGCGCGACACCAATCTGGGTCCCGAGGATATTACCGGCGACATCGCTTCGCTGGGCGAAACGCAGCTTTCCCGGCTCGATGAATCCGGCATTGTTTTCATCGGCGCGGAAGTGGAGGCGGGTGATGTGCTCGTCGGCAAGGTGACGCCCAAGGGGGAAACGCAACTGACACCGGAGGAAAAACTCCTCAGGGCCATTTTTGGGGAGAAGGCCTCCGACGTGAAGGATACTTCCCTCAGGGTGCCGGCCGGCATCTCGGGCACGGTGATCGATGTGCAGGTGTTTACCCGCGAGGGCATCGAGCGCGATAAGCGGGCGCAATCCATCATCGAGGACCATCTGCGCGGCTACAAGCTCGATCTTGCCGACCAGATGCGCATCGTCGAACGCGACGCCTTCGCCCGCGTCGAACGGATGATCGTCGGCAAGAAGGCGAACGGCGGACCGAAGCGGCTCGCCAAGGGCACGGAAGTCACCGGGGAATACCTGAGGAGCCTGGAGCAGCCGTACCACTGGTTCGATATCCGTATCGTGGACGACGAAACGGCGCAGCAACTGGAACAAATCCGCGAGGGTCTTGAGCAGACCCGCAAGGCGTTCGACGACGCATTCGAGGTGAAGCGCAAGAAACTCACTCAGGGTGACGAGTTGCCGCCGGGTGTGCAAAAGATGGTCAAGGTCTACGTGGCGGTGAAGCGCCGCCTCCAGTCCGGCGATAAAATGGCGGGTCGGCACGGCAACAAGGGCGTGGTCTCGCGCATCGTACCGGTGGAGGACATGCCGCACATGGCCGACGGACGTACAGTGGACATCGTCCTGAATCCCCTGGGTGTGCCTTCACGGATGAATGTCGGCCAGATTCTGGAAGTGCATCTGGGTTGGGCGGCCAAGGGGCTGGGCGAGAAAATCGGCGCGCTCTTGAAGGCGGAAACCGCGAAAGCCGCCAGGGTGAAGTCCCTGCGCGCTTTCCTGGATGAAATCTACAACAAGCGCGGCAAGAAGGTGGATTTGAAATCCCTTTCCGATGACGAAATCCTGGCGATGGCGGAAAACCTCACGGACGGTGTGCCGTTTGCGACGCCGGTATTCGACGGGGCCAAGGAGGAGGAGATCAAGTATATGTTGAAGCTCGCCGGCCTGCCGGAAACCGGTCAGGTGCGACTTTTCGACGGGCGTACCGGCGAAGCCTTCGAGCGGTCCGTGACGGTTGGCTACATGCATTACCTGAAACTGCACCACTTGGTCGACGACAAAATGCATGCCCGTTCCACTGGTCCTTACAGCCTCGTCACGCAACAGCCATTGGGCGGCAAGGCGCAGTTTGGCGGTCAGCGGTTCGGGGAGATGGAAGTCTGGGCACTGGAAGCCTATGGCGCGTCCTATGTCTTGCAGGAAATGCTGACCGTGAAGTCCGACGATGTAAACGGCCGCACCAAGGTTTATGAGAACATCGTCAAGGGCGAGCACAGGATCGATGCCGGCATGCCGGAATCCTTCAATGTGCTGGTCAAGGAAATCCGGTCGCTGGCCATCGACATCGACCTGGAACGTTATTGATTTAGGGCTGGGAGCCAAACGATGAAAGCATTGCTCGATCTGTTCAGACAGGTTACGGAAGAAGAGGAATTCGACGCGATCACCATTGGTCTCGCTTCGCCCGAGAAAATCCGTTCCTGGTCCTATGGCGAAGTGAAAAAGCCGGAAACCATCAATTACCGGACTTTCAAGCCCGAACGCGATGGCCTTTTCTGTTCCAAGATTTTTGGTCCGATCAAGGATTACGAATGCCTGTGCGGCAAGTACAAGCGTCTAAAATATCGTGGCGTCATTTGCGAGAAATGCGGTGTGGAAGTCACGCTCGCCAAGGTGCGCCGCGAACGCATGGGGCACATCGAACTGGCCTCCCCGGTTGCGCACATCTGGTTTTTGAAGTCGCTTCCCAGTCGCCTGGGACTAGTGCTCGACATGACGCTTCGGGATATCGAGCGTGTGCTCTATTTCGAGGGCTACGTGGTCGTGGAGCCTGGCATGGTGCCCAACCTGCAACGCGGGCAGCTTCTGACCGAGGAGCAGTACAAGGAGGTTTTCGAGGAACATGGCGATGAGTTCACCGCGCTGATGGGCGCGGAAGGCATCCGCGAACTCCTCAAGAATCTCGACCTGGACAGCGAGGCCGAGCGTCTGCGGGCCGAACTCGATGTGACCGGATCCGAGAGCAAGAACAAGAAACTCGCCAAGCGCCTGAAAGTGCTGGAAGCCTTCCAGAAATCCGGGATCAAGCCGGAATGGATGGTGCTTGAAGTATTGCCCGTGTTGCCGCCCGACCTCAGGCCCTTGGTGCCGCTTGACGGCGGGCGTTTCGCCACCTCCGATCTGAACGATCTCTACCGCCGTGTCATCAACCGCAACAATCGCCTGCGCCGTCTTCTGGAACTGAAGGCGCCGGACATCATCGTCCGGAACGAAAAGCGCATGCTCCAGGAGGCTGTGGACTCTCTTCTCGACAATGGTCGCCGCGGCAAGGCGATGACCGGAGCGAACAAGCGGCCGCTGAAATCGCTTGCCGACATGATCAAGGGGAAGGGCGGGCGTTTCCGCCAGAATCTTCTGGGGAAACGGGTGGATTACTCGGGGCGTTCCGTGATCGTGGTGGGGCCACAGTTGAAACTCCATCAGTGCGGCCTGCCGAAGCTGATGGCATTGGAGCTTTTCAAGCCCTTCATCTTTCACCGGCTCGAAATCATGGGGCTTGCCACCACCATCAAGCAGGCGAAAAAGATGGTGGAGAGCCAGGAAGCCGTGGTGTGGGACATTCTGGAAGACGTCATCCGCGAACACCCGGTGATGCTGAACCGCGCCCCGACGCTTCACCGCCTGGGCATTCAGGCCTTCGAACCGGTGCTGATCGAGGGGAAGGCGATCCAGTTGCATCCGCTCGTCTGCTCGGCCTTCAACGCCGACTTCGACGGCGACCAGATGGCTGTGCACGTGCCCTTGTCGCTCGAAGCGCAGATGGAAGCGCGAACGCTCATGCTTGCCTCCAACAATGTGCTTTCGCCTGCCAACGGCGCGCCCATCATCGTGCCTTCGCAGGATATTGTGCTGGGGCTTTACTATGCCACGCGTGAACGCATCAACGCGAAAGGCGAGGGCATGGTTTTCTCCGATCTGGCGGAACTGGAGCGGGCGCTGGCCGCGAAGGAAGTGGAGTTGCATACCCGCGTGTCCGTGCGCCTCGTCCAATACGAACCCGGCGCAGTGGCGGACGAATGGGTCGAACGGAAAACCCGGGTCGAAACCACCGTGGGTCGCGCCCTGCTTTCACGCATTCTGCCTCGGGGACTGGCTTTTGCGTACATTGACAAGCCATTGAAGAAAAAGGAAATTTCCAGGCTGATCGATGAGTCCTTCCGGCGCTGCGGTCTGCGCGAAACCGTGATTTTCGCCGACCGGCTGATGCAAAATGGTTACGCGCTCGCTACCCGCGCCGGGATTTCTTTCTGCGCCGATGACATGAAGGTGCCGCCGCAGAAGATGGATATCATCGTGGCGGCGGAACAGGAAGTGAAGGAAATCGAACGTCAGTATACCAATGGTCTTGTCACGTTGGGCGAACGCTACAACAAGGTGGTAGACATCTGGGGTCGCACCGGTGATGAGGTCGCCAAGGCGATGATGGCGCAACTTTCCAAGGAAAAAGTGGTCGACCGGCATGGAAAGGAGGTCGATCAGGATTCCTTTAATTCCATCTATATGATGGCTGATTCGGGTGCGCGCGGCTCTGCCGCGCAGATCCGCCAGCTTGCCGGCATGCGTGGCCTGATGGCGAAGCCGGATGGCTCCATCATCGAGACGCCGATCACCACCAATTTCCGCGAGGGGTTGAACGTCTTGCAATACTTCATTTCCACGCACGGCGCGCGCAAGGGCCTGGCGGATACCGCCCTGAAGACGGCCAATTCCGGCTATCTGACCCGCCGTCTGGTGGATGTGACGCAAGATCTCGTGATTACCGAAGAAGATTGCGGCACCAGGAACGGTTACGCCGTGCGTGCACTGGTGGAGGGCGGCGAAGTGATCGAACCTTTGCGCGAGCGTGTGCTGGGCCGCGTCACGGCTGACGACATCGTCGATCCAGGAACCCAGGAAACCGTGATTTTCGCCGGCGCCATGCTGGACGAGGACACAGTGGAACTGATCGAAAAACTGGGAATTGACGAGGTGAAGGTGCGTACCCCCCTGACCTGTGACACGCGCTACGGCCTGTGCGCCAAGTGCTATGGACGTGATCTGGGGCGCGGCTATCTCGTAAACGTCGGCGAGTCCGTGGGCGTCATCGCCGCGCAATCCATCGGTGAACCGGGAACACAGCTCACCATGCGCACTTTCCACGTTGGTGGCGCGGCCTCCCGTGCGGCGTCGGTTTCCGAGATCGAATCCCGTTCGGCCGGCATCGTCCGGCATTCTTCCGGCGTGCGTTTCGTGACCAATGCCAATGGTGAGAGAATCGTCATCTCGCGTTCCGGTGAACTCATCATTGCCGATGACGCGGGCCGCGAACGCGAGCGTCACAAGGTGCCCTATGGCGCTACCCTGCTCCAGGCCGAAGGCGGAGCCGTCAAAGCCGGGGCGAAACTGGCGACTTGGGACCCGCATACCCGTCCGATCATCACCGAATATGCGGGCACGGTGAAATTCGAGAATGTGGAGGAAGGCGCCACCGTCGCCAAGCAGATCGACGAAGTGACAGGCCTTTCCACTCTCGTGGTGATCGACGCCAAGCGTAGCGGCAAGATGGCGGCCAAGGCCAAGGGTTTGCGCCCGGTCGTGAAACTCCTGGACAAGAATGGCGAGGAGGTGCGCATGGAGGGGACCGATCATCCGGTCTCTGTCGCCTTCCTGACGGGTTCCATCATTTCCGTGACGGAAGGCCAGGAGGTGCATGAAGGCGATGTGCTGGCACGGATCCCGCAGGAATCGGCGAAGACCCGCGACATTACCGGTGGCCTGCCGCGCGTGGCCGAGCTTTTCGAAGCCCGCACGCCCAAGGATGCTTCCGTGTTGGCGGAGGTCACTGGCACGGTGTCCTTCGGCAAGGACACCAAGGGCAAGCAGCGCCTCGTCATCACCGAGCCGGATGGCACCACGCACGAAAACCTGATCTCCAAGGACAAGCATGTCCTTGTGCATGATGGCCAGGTGGTGCAACGCGGCGAAACCATCGTCGAGGGCGAACAGGATCCGCGTGATATTCTGCGGCTCAAGGGTGTCGAGGAACTCTCGCGCTATATTACCGACGAGGTGCAGGATGTCTATCGGCTGCAAGGCGTGAAGATCAACGACAAGCATATCGAGGTGATCGTGCGCCAGATGCTCAGGCGTGTCACCATCGTCGATCCGGGCGATACCCGTTTCATCAAGAGCGAACAGGTGGAACGTGCCGAGGTGCTGGCCGAAAACGATCGCGTCACTGCCGAGGGCAAACTTCCCGCCAACTATGAGTACATGCTTCTGGGGATTACCAAGGCGTCGCTTTCCACCGATTCCTTCATTTCGGCGGCTTCTTTCCAGGAAACCACGCGCGTGCTTACCGAAGCCGCGATCATGGGCAAGCGCGACGAATTGCGCGGCCTGAAGGAGAATGTCATTGTTGGACGGCTCATCCCCGCTGGTACAGGCTTGGCGCATCACCGTATCCGCAAGGCCAAGACCAACGGCGAAGACCTGGGCTGCATGCTCGCCAGTGATCCACCGGAGGAGGTATCCCCGGAATCCGCGCTGGAAACGGATGCCGAGTCCAAACAGGCGCCCTGACCCGCGGAGTCTGGCTGTCCCCGAACAATTGCGCCCGGTCTCTATGCCGGGCGGCGTTCGTGGTTTTACCTGAATCGGGGAAGATGGAGTCGCCCGCGCAGGGCGGCGATGCCGTGTGCGCCGTGTTGCTGCGCTACGGCGCAAGTCGTCCGGTCTTGGCCCCCGATTGCGAAGACTGGCAGGCCACGGTTTTTCACGAGCCGCGCGAAGGTTTCCCAGCCGAGTCCCGCAGTTTCCGGGTGGCTGGGCGTCGGCAAAACTGGCCCCAGCAGGGCGTAATCCAGTCCAAGAGTCTCCGCGAGTTCCAGTTCTTCCGCCGTGTGGCAGGATGCTCCCGCCCAGGGGAAATCCGGACGAACCGCGCAATGGGTGAGCGCCGATGAGGTCAGGTGCAGGCCCGCCGCACCGATTTCCCGCGCGAGCGCGGCGCCTTCGCCGGAACCGTCTTCGCTGACGAACATCGGGGCCGCATGTGCCGCCGCCAGCGTCTGCACGACATGCGCCCAACGGCGGCGCGCGGCAGGAGAAAGATCACGGTCCCGCAACTGGACGCAAATGTCCCCGCCACGCAATCCTTCCACCAGGCGTTGCAATTCCCTGTCGCTTCCCCTGCGCATGGATGCGGAGCTGTCCGCGGGATCGCTGTTCGCGGGATCGCTGTTCGCGGAATTGCTGTCCGCAGGACCGGGATTGGAGTTGTGTGTGATTGCCATGACTGTGGGCAATGCGAGCGCTTTCAGGATGGGCGCGTTGGTGGGCAATATGGGCGCGACAGTCGGCGCCGGGCCACGGCAGGGCTGCCAGGCGAGCGCCTCATGTTCCAGCGGCGCCGTGACATCGATTTCGCCTGTCCATTCGGTCACGCGCCAAAAGTGGACGCGTACGCTGGCGTGCGGGTAGATGAACCGCCGGGTGAGCCAGGGCGTGGCGCGCGTGACCGTGATTCCCATCTCTTCCCACAGTTCGCGCACCAGCGCTTCATGAACGGATTCCCCGGCTTCCACCTTGCCGCCGGGAAATTCCCAGTACCCCGCGCAAACCTTGCCTTCCGGACGGCGGGCGAGCAGGAAGCGGCCTTCCTGGCACAGGACGGCAGCCGCGACTTCGACAGGCTTCGGCGCGTTCATTCAGCGTGTGTTCCCCGGCGGGAGTGCGCGCGTGAATTCATTGACTGGAAGCGACGGCTACGCAGGGGGTACTGGCATTCCCGGTCTTGGCGAGTCATCCGGAAATCCGGTCGTTTTTCGTTTTCCATGCTTTCGGCGAGTGCCTGGAAGCCCGGTTCACGGGACATGCCGAACGCTGTGCGGACAGGGTCGGGAACGTTGTTCGCCTTGCGCAGGCCGCGGATGAAGGGTAGCCCCATGTCCTGCCCGGCGCTGGAGAGCCGGAGATCGCGTGGAAAATTCCCTGGAAAACTCGCGGCAAGCCGCCGCTGGCATGACGCCGGCGGAATATCCGCGGTCCTCCGTCCGGAGACGATCACGCATTCGCCGGGCGCGAGGGAATCGAGCAGCAGGAAAGCGACCATATCCATGCGGGGATTGTCGCACAGCCTCCCGGAATGTTTCCGGTCGATGATGTCGATTCATGTTGCTCTTGATCTTGTTCCGGTCTCTCCGCGTGGCGCGGACGTCATGGTTTGCCGCGCGCGTCGGATTTTGGTTTGTGTCAGCGATGAACCTGGAATCATGCTTTCAATAATTCCGTCTTGCCGCCCAGCCAGCGCGCCAGATGCGCGTCGGCGGCTTCCGGCCATTGGGAAATGAGGGCGTCAGCCCAGGCGCGGGCGAGTTCCACGAGATCGGTGTCACGCTCCAGGTCGGCGTAGCGCAGCAAGGGAAGGCCGCTCTGGCGGCTGCCGATGAATTCCCCGGGGCCGCGCAGGGCGAGATCGCGTCGGGCGATCTCGAAACCATCGGCGTTTTCGTAGATGATCTTGAGCCGCGCGCGCGCCATTTCCGAAATCGGTTCAGCGTAAAGCAGCACGCAGATGCCCATGCTGGTACCGCGCCCGATTCGTCCGCGCAACTGGTGCAACTGGGAAAGGCCGAAACGCTCGGCGTGCTCGATCACCATCAGGCTGGCGTTGGGAACGTCCACACCCACTTCGATGACGGTGGTCGCAACCAGAAGCCGGATTTCCCCGGCGGCGAACGCAGCCATGACCGCCTGCTTTTCCGCCGCCTTCATGCGTCCGTGAATAATGCCTGTCGTGATTTCCGGCAGGGATTGCCGCAGCCAGTCGAAGGTTTCGAGCGCCGTCTGGAGTTCCAGCGTTTCGGATTCCTCGATGAGCGGGCATACCCAGTACGCCTGTCGTCCTTCCAGCAATCCGCTTTGCATCCAGGTCATGACCGCGTCGCGCCGCGCCGCTTTCGCCAGCCGGGTGCGGACCGGCGTACGACCCGGCGGCAGTTCATCCAGCACGGAAATATCCAGATCGGCGTAATGGCTCATGGCGAGCGTACGCGGGATGGGCGTGGCCGACATCATCAACTGGTGCGGCAGCCGTCCCTTGTGTTGCAGGGCAAGACGCTGGCGCACGCCGAAACGGTGCTGTTCGTCGATGATCGCCAGGCCCAGGCGCTCAAAATCCACGCCTGCCTGGATCAGCGCGTGCGTGCCGACCACGAGGCCCGCTGTGCGCGCTGTCTGCAATTCCGCCCGCCGTGCCTTGCCTTTCATGCCGCCAGTTAGCCAGGCGACCTGGACGCCCAGGGGTTCCAGCCAACCTTTCAGCTTGAGGTAATGCTGTTCCGCCAGGATTTCTGTCGGGGCCATGAAGGCCGCCTGCCAGCCGGAGGCGATGGCTCGGCAGGCGGCCAGGGCCGCCACCAGAGTTTTGCCGGCGCCGACATCGCCTTGCAGAAGACGCTGCATCGGATGCGGTCGCGCCAGATCGGCGCGGATTTCCGCCGTCACGCGCTCTTGCGCGCTGGTGAGCGCGAAGGGGAGCGCGGCGATCAATTTCTGCGCCAGGTCGTCGGGTTTATCCAGCGCCGGCGCGCCCAGGGCGCGGTGTGCCCGGTAGGCGCGACGCATGGAAATCTGCTGCGCCAGGAGTTCATCGAGCTTGATGCGTCTCCACGCCGGATGCCGCTGTTCCGCCAGCGGCGCGCGGGGGATGTCCGCCGGAGGCGCGTGCAATGTGCGCACAGCGCTCCAGAAATCGGGCAGGTCCTGTTCGGCCAGCCATTCCGGCGGCAGGGTATCGGCGAGCGGCGCGCCTTCGCACAGGGCAGCGGCGATTCTCTTCTGCAGGGTACTCTGAGAAAGCCCTGCCGTGGCGGGATACACTGGCGTCAGGGTCTGCGGCAGGGGGTCGCCCGCTGTAACGACGCGGATGCGGGGATGCACCATCTCCGGCCCGAAATAACCGTCCCGGATTTCGCCCGCGAGCCGCACGCGCCGCCCCGGTTCCAGCAGGGTTTGCTGATTCGGGTAGAAATGCAGGAACCGCACGGTAAGCGCTCCGCTCGCATCCACCACCTGCGCCACGAGTTGTCGCCGGGGACGAAACAGGACCTGGCAATCCGTGACTTCTCCCTCGACCTGCGCGCCGCCCATGGCGGCAATGGCATCGGCAATCGGAACGAGACGGGTGTTGTCTTCGTAACGCAACGGCAGGTGCAGGATCAAGTCTTCGCGTCGCGCTAGTCCCAGGCGCTGGAGTTTCGCCTGCATGCCTTTGGCGGGAGGGTTTTTGTGTCCGGTCGGCATTCGCAAGTTGTCCGCAAGCAGGGCGCGTGTCAAAAGAAGAAGCGGTTTTCAGCACACTGAGGCGTGGATTACGCCCGCGCATTTCCGTTCTGTCCGGGATGACGGCATATCCGGGCTGTTCGGGGATGCCCCGATGCATCGGTTTTCCGGCGCGATTGTACAGGGACATCTCCATTGGCCGTTAATCCGGAACGTTTGACACCGGCGCGTTTCGTGGATTCCGGGGAGGGGCGCATGATGGACAAATGTGATCCGGTGAAGTAGCCTTGCATGGCGGGTGGCAGGCCTTCCTTTGCCGGCGACCATTCATGTATGCGACATGCAGTCCGCGGGAGATGACACAACGTCATTCCCATTTTGGAGACTCCTGAATTCCCATGGCGATTGATGCCTTCATCCTGATTCTTGCCATGCTGGCGGTCGGGTATGGCTTTGCGCGCTGCAAGGTGCTGCCGGAAAGCGCTGCCGACGTGCTGAACCGGGTGGTTCTCTATCTTTGCCTGCCTGCTTCCGTCCTCCTGTACCTGCCCCGGCTCCATCCCGAATGGCGGCTCGCGGGGCCGATACTCATTCCCTGGCTGCTTGCGCTGATCGTCTGGTTATTGTTCATGCGCCTCGAGAAGCTGCTTTGCTGGCGGCAGGATGAATACGCGGCCCTGCTGCTGTGTGTCATTCTGGGCAACACGGCGTTCATCGGCTATCCCATGGTCCGCGCGCTTCTGGGCGAAACCGCGCTGGGGTACGCGGTGATCTATGACCAGTTTGGCTCCTTTCTGCTGCTTTCCACGGTCGGCCTCTACATTTGCGCCCGCTACAGCGGCGGCGCCGCGCCTGGTCCGATGGTCATCGTCAGGCGTGTCCTGCGCTTTCCACCAGCGCTCGCCCTGGTCGCGGGGCTGACCGTCATGCCCGCCGATCCACCGGGCTGGATCGCGCACGCGCTCCAGAGCCTCGCGGACGCCATGTTGCCCATGGTGATGCTGGCAGTCGGGTTTTCACTGCGTTTCCATTTGCCGGGCAATGAACTGCGTTTACTGGGCGTCGGGTTGCTGTTCAAGCTGATCCTGATGCCGATCATGGCCTGGGGGTTGGCGCTTGCCTTTGGTCTTACGGGGGACATCCTGTCCGTCACCGTGCTGGAATCCGCCATGCCCGCCATGATTACCGCTGCTGTCCTTGCCATTGCCCACAACCTTGCCCCCCGGCTGGCCGCCGCGCTGGTTGGCTACGGCATCCTGCTGGCGCTTGTCACCTTGCCTGTGTGGAACGCCGTGCTGCGATGACGGAAAAGCCGGGATGGCCTTGCGTTACTGGCGAACCAGGCAAACGCGCTCCAGTGCTGCTGCGGCGGCGGCAAGGCCAAACGTGGCCGTGACGCAGACGGAAGAGCCGAAACCCGCACAACTCAGGCCCTGTATTCCGGGCGTGCCGATGGTTTCCGAATTGGGCGCGCAGCGGTCCGGGTAGCGCAGCGGCTCCATGGAGAAGATGGCGGGGATGCCGAATTTCTCCGAGGCTTTTCGGGGCGCGCCCGCGGGAAAACCATATTCCCGGCGCAGCAGTGCGCGCGTCCTGGCAAGTAATGGGTCCTGCGTCACGCGTGCCAGATCGTCCTGGCGGATGCGCGTTGGGTCTTTCTGCCCGCCCGCGGCGCCGGCTGTCACGATGGGGATGCCTTTTCGTCGGCAATGCGCGATCATGGCCGCTTTGACGCGCGCGTCATCGACGGCGTCCACAACGCAATCCGGAGTGTTCGCCAGGAGAGAGGCGACGTTCTCCAGTGTGACGAACGTCTCGACCGGCGTGATTTGGCAATCTGGGTGAATGGCCGCGACGCGGGCCGCCATGACATCAACCTTGGCTTTGCCGTATTCGTTTCCAAGCGCGTGGATCTGGCGATTGGTATTGGATTCGGCCACCATGTCGAGGTCGATCAGCGTCAGCGCCCCGATGCCGCTGCGGGCCAGGGCTTCCACCGTCCAGGAGCCGACGCCGCCGATACCGGCCACGCAGACGCGCGCCTTGGCGATCCGGCGAGCGGCGGTTTCCCCATAGAGGCGGCGGACGCCGCCGAAGCGACGTTCGATATCCGCGTCCGGCGCCTTGCCGGTCATGGCGTTGCGGTATGCTCGACCGTGCGGCGGATGACGGTATTGAACGGAGTGATCCACTCGGGTGAAAACTGGTTGTCACAGGCGTTGATTTCCGCGATGGCGCGCAGGATCGAGATATTCTTTCCCTTCTGGATGTGTTTGAGCATGATGGCCTCGAAGGCGTCGACGATGGCGATGATTTTCGCGCCCGGGCAGATTTCATGCTGTTTCAGACTGGCGGGATAGCCGGAGCCGTCTGGCATTTCATGGTGCTGGGCGATCATCTCGGCGGCGGGACTCCAGCCCGGGATGCGTTTCAGGATGTTCGCGCCAAAATTCGGATGCGATCTGAGCGACAAGCGCTCTTCCGCGGTCAGGTGACCGCGTTTCAGCCAGGTGTGTTCGGGAAGCAGCATCATGCCCAGATCGTGCAGGTAGATGGCCGCTTCCAGTTGCACGGGATCGACCGGCGTGGATGTGATCCGGTTGGTTTCCAGCGCCAGGCGCAGGATACGCGTGGTGCGGCCCTTGAACAGTGGCGAATATGTTTCCAGTTGCAGGGACAGGGTCCGGAAGAATTGCAGGTCGGAGCCGACGTTCGGACTGGCGGGGGACGATGGTTTTTCCGCTGTTGCCGTCACCTTGTCTGTGGGCATGTCGACAATCGCCGGCGAATATCCGGTCACTGTTTCGATCAGCTCGGCGTAAAGACTGTCGATGGCGGCGGGCGTGGTTTCGGCGGCTTTCTCCATGTACTGCACGAGTTGCGCAAGTCGCAGGTTTTCCAGGGGGTCGTTCTGCAACAAGGATTCCACCGCCAGCTCCAGGCGGTCAATCGTGAGGAGCAACGCGTCGGCGGCCAGTTCCGAGAAATTGAGTTCTCCGCTGCGATAGCGGGCAAGCAGGGATTCCACGGGGTGGATGATGAGCACGCCCAGTTCCACCTTGCAAATGGCCGCGTCTCCCTTGATGGTATGCACGATCCGGAACATTTCGTCGATTAGGCGCGGATCGTTTGGCGTTTTTCTCAAGCTGGACAAGGTTTGCGCCAGCTCCATCGCCTTTTCGGTCAGGGTGTCGGAGAATTCTTCCAGGGATTCCCGGTCCTGGATCACCGGGGTGGTCACGGCGTTCGGATTCATCATGCATTCCCCCATGTTGAAAATTCAGACGTCTTCGCCCCTGGGCGCGCGGGCGAGCAGTGCTTCCACCGCCTCTCGCGCTGAAAGCCTGCCTTGCAGTGTGGCAACGACGGCGGCGGTAATCGGCATTTCCACGCCCAGGGACTGTGCGAGCCGGTGTACTTCCAGCGCCGTGGGCACACCCTCGGCGACATGCCCCAGTTCCTCAAGCACCTGGTTGAGCGCCTTCCCGCCAGCCAGCGCCAGGCCAACCTGACGATTGCGGGAAAGTGCTCCGGTGCAGGTAAGGACCAGATCCCCCATGCCGGTGAGTCCCATGAAAGTTTCTTTCCTGCCGCCCAGCGCCACGCCCAGGCGAGCGATTTCGGCCAGGCCGCGCGTCATCAGGGCGGCGCGCGCGTTGGCGCCGAGTTCGAGACCATCGCACGCGCCGGTGGCGATGGCGAGGATATTCTTGACGGCGCCGCCGACTTCCGCGCCGATCAGGTCGTCGGAGGCGTAAATACGCAGATGCCCGCCATGCAGTGCCTGCGCCATTTCCTGCGCGAAGGCGCGGTTGGCGGCGGCGACGATGATGGCCGTGGGACGTCCGGCGGCGACCTCCTGGGCGAAGCTGGGGCCAGAGAGCACACCGTGCGGAATGCCTGGCAGTTCCGCCACCGCCACCTGGTGCGGCAACTGTCCGCTACCAGCTTCAAACCCCTTGCATGCCCACAGAAAAGGCGTTTTCGTCCCCAGCGCCGCCAGGTTTTTCAGGGTTGGACGCAGACCAGCGATGGGAGTGGCGATCAGGATTAGGTCGGCATTCGCAAGGGCGACTTCCAGGTCGCCCTCAACCCGCAAGCTGTCCGGGAAAGGAAAACCGGGCAGGAAACGCCGGTTTTCCCTGTCGCGCGCCATTTCCTCCGCCAGACGATCTTCCGGTCGCGCCCAGAGCGTAACGCCGTGCCGGGCGGAAAACGCCAGTGCCAGGGCTGTTCCCCAGGCGCCGGCGGCGAGCACGGTAATGTTCATAGCCCCCAGATTTGCGCGATGGGCACGAATCCCGTGGCGCCATCCCGATGCCTGACCTTGACCCAACCGGTTGATCCGGATTCCAGAAGCTCCAGCGCCACCCATTTCCCTGCCTGGAAGACAATGGCGGCGTCAAGGTTCGCGCTTTGCCGGATTTCGGCCATGGGGGCCGTCACGACCACCATGCGCCGCATGGAAAGCGCGCGGTTCTCGATCCAGGCAATGGCGCCTTCGACATCGCGCACCTTGGTCCAGCCGTCAACCTTGACCAGCACTTCCAGCGGTGTTCCAGTCTTGACCAGATAGAGGCGCTTGGCTTCTCCTGACGGCGCGTCGTAAAGGATCGCGACGGAAGCCGCGACAGAACGGTATTCGATGGCGGCGGCGCCTTGCGCCAGCGACATGCCAGCCAGAACAAGCAACAAGACCAATGCATGACGGATCATGACGCCTCCCGGTTTTTACTGAAGGGTGGTTGATCGCGCCACGGAATCCTTTTCCTGGAGGTACTGGACATACAGGGCCTCGAAATTGATCGGTTGCAACAGGAATGGCGGAAAGCCGGCGCGCGTGGTGGCGCTCGACAGCACTTCGCGTGCGTAGGATTGCAGGATGTTGGGGCAGGTGATTTTGAGGAGCGGCTCAAGTTCTTGCTCGGGAACGTTTACGATGCGGAAAATCCCCGCTTGTCCTACCTCGACCAGGAAAATGGTTTTGTCGTCCAGTTTGGCGGTGGCGGTCACTGTAAGCACGACGTCATAAGCGTTTTCGCCCAGGGCGGTGTCGTGTGTCTGGATTTGCAGCTCGATCTGCGGCGCGCCCTGTTCCAGAAAAATCCTGGGCGCGTTGGGAAGTTCTATGGACAAATCCTTGACATAGAGTTTCTCGATAACGAAGAGCGGTTGGTTTGCCTGTTGATTCTGTTCCGGCTTGGCTTCCTGGTTTTCCATATGGGGACTTTCGGATTGAGTTGAAAGGGAGAAAAGGGATCAGGTGGCGAGCATGGGCGCGAGTTTTCCGGCCCGGTCCAGGGCCGCGAGATCGTCGCAGCCGCCGATGTGCGCGCCATTGATGAAAATCTGCGGCACGGTGCGGCGGTGTGTTTTTTCGATCATGACAGCTTCCTGTTCCGGATGTTCGTCGACACGGATTTCCTCGATGCCGGTCACGCCCCGCCGTGCGAGCAATTCCTTGGCGCGGATGCAGTACGGGCATCGGGCGGTGGTGTACATGACGACTTCGGGGATGCTCATTTTTACTTGCTTTCGCGTTTGACCGGCAACCCGGCGCGTTGCCAGGCATCAAGGCCGCCGTCCAGTTTGCTGAGGTTGGAAAATCCGAGTTTCTGCAGGAAAACGCACGCCTGCCCGGCGCGAACACCGGAAGCGCAAACGAGCAACAAGGGTTTTTCCTTTTGGTCCGCAAGCTCCTCCGCGCGCGCTTTCAGTTCCTTCAGGGGGATGTTGCGGGCTCCGGGCAGGTGGGCGGCGTTGTATTCGTGCGCTTCCCGCACATCGATGACGCGGGCGTCCTCATGGTGGTTGATGAACTGGGTCGCCAGAGCGGGACTTAGCGGCTTGCCGGCTTGCCGAAACCCGGGCCAGACCAGCATGAAACCGCTGACGGCGGCGATGACGATGTACCAGATATTCTGCTGGATGAACTCTGTCGGCACGCTCAAAACTCCTTTCGGGACAAAAGACGCTGCCTGTATATGTTCGATGAACACAAGCTAGTCATTATAGAATAGTTTGGCGTGTTGCGCGTTTGCCCGCTGTTTTCCGGAGATTGGTCGCCTTGGTGTTTCGCATCCTGTGTTTTCGCCTGCTGTTTTGCCTTTTCGTCTTGGCGGGCGCGCTTTTGTCCGGGCCGCTGGACGCTCCGGGGCAGGCGCGCCAGATTGCCGACCGACAGGAAGACTTGAAGGTATTGCGGGCGCGTATCGAATCCCTGCGCGAGGAATTGGCGGCGAGCGAAGCGTCACGCTCCGACGCGGTGGATCAATTGCGCGCTTCCGAACGCCAGATTTCCGAAGCCGAGCTCCGGTTGTTCGATTTGCGGCAGGAGAAAGCCCGGCTTACGGAAGCGCTGGATGCGCTCTCCCGTCAGGCGCGTGATCTTGAGGTCGGGCGCGCCCGGCAGCAGGCGCAATTGGGAAATCTGCTCTATCGCCAATATGTGCGGGGCGCGCCCGATCCCCTGCGACTCATGCTGAATGGCGGCAATCCCAGTCGATTGACGCGCGATCTCCATTATCTGACGGTCATCGCCCAGGCGCGCCAGGCGCTTCTTACCGACGCGCGCGCAACACTGGCCCGACAGCAGGCGCTTGCCGCGGAAACCCGCGCCCGCGCCGACGAACTGGCTGCCGTGGAAGCCAGCAAGGAGATCGAACGTGCGAAACTTCTGGAACAACAGGCCGAGCGGCGGCGGGTGTTGACACGGATCGCGGGCAAAATGCGCGCGCAGAAACAGGAGATCGGCGCGCTCGAACGGGATGAAAAACGCCTGGCTCGGCTCATCGACCGGCTAACAAGCATTTTGGCGGAAGAGGAGAAAAAAGCGGCGACGCAACGCCGTTCGCCGCCGGATGCCCAACTGTCTGTTGACGAAAACCACTATTTGCCCGATTCCCGTGCGTCCGGCGATTTCGCCCGCCTGAAAGGTCGCCTGCGCCTGCCCACCCGGGGAGAAATCGTCGGACGTTTCGGCGCGGCGCGCGAGGGTGGTGGCGCCTGGAAGGGGCTTTACATCCGCGCTCCCGAGGGAAGCGTGGTCAGGGCCATTGCCAGCGGGCGCGTGGTGTATGCCGAGTGGATGCGTGGTTTCGGCAACCTGCTCATCATCGACCATGGCCACGGTTATCTCACCGTTTATGGCAACAACCAGTCACTTCTGAAGCGGGTGGGCGATCGTGTTGATGGCGGTGAAACGGTTGGCGCCGTGGGGAGTAGCGGTGGCGAGCAACATTCCGGTTTATACTTCGAGCTCCGTCATCAAGGTCGGGTCCTGGACCCAACGCAGTGGATATCCCTCAAATGAATCATTTCAAAACCATCAGTCTTGTGCTCGCCAGTTTCATCGCGGGTGTCTTCATCAGTGTCTATAACCCCGCCGTTGCCCAGAAGGATGTCAAGGCCGGTCTGCCGGTGGAGGATTTGCGCCTTTTCGCCGAAGTCTTCAACGCCATCAAGCAGGGATACGTGGAGCCGATCGACGACAAGAAAATGATCGCCAACGCCATTTCCGGCATGCTTTCCAACCTGGATCCGCATTCGTCCTACCTGGACGCGGAATCCTTCAAGGAATTGCAGGTTGGCACGCAAGGCGAATTCGGTGGCCTGGGCATCGAGGTCGGCATGGAGGACGGCCTCGTCAAGGTGATTTCTCCCATCGAGGATACGCCCGCGTTCCGCGCCGGCATCCGCGCCGGCGATTTGATCTTCAAGCTGGACGACACCATGGTCAAGGGGCTGACGCTGAATGAAGCTGTCAAGAAGATGCGCGGGAAACCCAAAACGAAAATCCGGCTTTCCATTTTCCGGAAAGGCGAATCGAATCCCATCGAGATCACGCTGGCCCGCGAAGTCATCAAGGTGCAAAGCGTCAAATCGAAGCTGGTCGAGCCGGGTTACGCCTGGGTGCGCATCACGCAGTTCCAGGAAAACACCATTTCCGCGCTTGCCCGGCATTTGTCCGACCTCTACAAGAAGGGCGAATTGAAGGGGCTGGTGCTGGATCTGCGCAATGATCCCGGTGGTCTCCTGCATGGCGCGGTGGGTGTTTCCTCCGCTTTCCTGCCGGCTGGCGCCAGGGTGGTCTCCATCAATGGTCGCGCGCCGGAAGCCAGGCAGGAGTACAGCGCGATGTCCGGTGACTACGTCCGTAACCGCGACGATCCGCTCAAGAACCTGCCCGCCGGGGTGAAGAAGGTGCCGATGGTGGTGCTGGTCAATGGCGGCTCCGCTTCCGCCTCGGAAATCGTGGCGGGGGCGTTGCAGGATCACAAGCGCGCCGTCATCATGGGCACGCAGACTTTTGGCAAGGGGTCGGTACAGACCATTCTGCCGCTGCCCGGCAACGCCGCCATCAAGCTCACGACGGCGCGCTACTACACGCCCAGCGGGCGCTCCATCCAGGCCAAGGGCATCGAACCGGACATCGTTGTGTCCGAAGGCTTGAAGAACGACCGTTTTCCCTATCTGCGTGAAGCCGATCTGACCGGCCACCTGGAAAACGACCGCGAAAAGTCCAGCGCCGCGGGAAGCAACAAACCCGCCGAAAACAAGAGCGACAAGAAGAATGAAAGGGAAGAGGGCGACGCCCCGCAGCTCCTGGAATACGCATCGGCTTCCGACCAGCAGTTCCAGCAGGCGCTGAACCTCCTGAAAGGCCTGCGGATCATGCAGGGGGGCGACAGCAAATAAATCCGCAAGCGGGGCGGTTCGGGGAGAAGCAGGCGCGCGTTTGACCGGGTGCTGTCATATTTTCAGTGCGGTATCCTCGCCAGTTCTTCAGCTTCGCGCGCCGCCCACGATGACCGGTTCCGGCACAAGCTGTACGCCGAAGCGCGCGAATACGGCTTCGCGCACCGCGCGGCCCAGATTCAGCACGTCGCGTCCGTTGGCTCCGCCGCGGTTGACCAGTATCAGCGCCTGCTTCTCGTACATGCCGACACGACCCAGGTTGCGGCCTTTCCAGCCGACCTGTTCGATCAGCCAGCCGGCGGAAAGTTTTACGTTGCCGTCTGGTTGCGGATGACGCGGCAGGTCGGGATGCGCGCTTGCCAGGGCGGCGGCGAATTCGGCGCTTACCACGGGGTTCTGGAAAAAACTCCCGGCGTTGGGCAACGTTGCCGGGTCGGGCAGCTTGCGGCGGCGCAGGTCGGCAATGGTCGCCGCCATTTGCAGGGGATCGGGCCGCGTAACGCCAGCGCGGGCGAGTTCGGCGGCAACCTCGCCATATGCCGTATGCGGCTGCCAGTGTTTGGGCAGACGGAAAATGACGCGGGTAATCACGCAGCGGCCCGTGCGGTGCCAGCCCTCTCGCTTGAAAATGCTCTGCCGGTAGCCAAAGGCGCAATCCGTGGCGGCAAACCGGCGAATTTCCCCTCCCGTCGCCATGTCGGCCACTTCCAGGGAATCGATCAAGGATCCAGCTTCCATGCCATACGCGCCGATGTTCTGGATGGGCGCCGCGCCCACTGTGCCGGGAATGTGCACGAGATTTTCCAGTCCGGGCCACCCTTGCGCCAGCGTCCATTGCACGAAGTCGTGCCAGTTCTCCCCGGCGGCGGCGGCGACGTAATGCGCCGTGTCGTCCGCGCGCAAATATTCCCGGCCTTTCAAGGCAATCGCGATCATGGTCCCCTGGAAATCACCGGAAAACACCAGATTGGAACCACAGCCCAGGGCGAGGCGGGGCAGGGACCTAAATTCCGGATGCGTCGCCAGAACCGCCAACTGCCCGGTCTGCGTGACGGTAGCAAGCCACTTTGCCCGTGCGGGCAAGGCCAGGGTGTTGCGCGCGGAAAGATCGGCCTGGGGCTGGAGAAAATCGAACGGCATGGTGAACGGAAACGGCGGAAAATCTGGAAACGGACGCAATCATGATACAGAAGACCGGGGGTATTTTGTCTCCTGTCTTGCGTTTTCTGGTCTCACAAATCCCGTATCCGCACCGGGATGCGCCGCATCCATCCGCCGACCGTGGCGCGGAAACGGGAATTGTGCAGGCAGGCGCCGCCAGCGAATCCGGTAAGGCTGCCGGCTACGGTATCGAGAAAGCGAGCCTCGACCAGGGGACCAACGGCGTTAGGATCGAGCGTGGCGGCATCGGCAAGCAGGATGGTCATCGGCGTGACGAAGATGACGGCAAATCCGTAGTGGCGCACCACGGTGGTTTCCACGACGAGCGACAGGAGCATCATGACGATCGGGATACTCCAGTCGTCGAGCGGCAGCGACAGGAGGCCCCAGGCCACCAAAAGGCCGATTCCCGTGCCTAGCAGGCGATGAAACTGTTTTGTCCACATCGCGCGCAGGCTCATGCCCTGGATGATGACAAGACAGCTCACCGGCGCCCAGTAGGCCTTTTCCAACTGGAAGAGATAGGCGACGGAAAGGGCGATGCCAACGCAGCAGCCGATCACGCAGGAATCGAATACCACGAAATCGAAAGACGGGGCCGGCAGGGGCGCGATCGGGCTGGCGGGCCGGCGGCGCAGCATGAGGAGGCTGTAGGCGAAGGCGATCATGCAGGCCAGGAGACAGCCCAGGGTGATGAGGCCGACCTTGAGCGGGATTTCCGGGATCGTGCTGGGCGAGTACGCGCCGATGGCGGCCGCCATGATGAAGAAAACGCTGCCCGGCGATCCGACTTGATAGAACCGGCAAAGCATTGTCACCACAATGGCGATGAAGGTGAGGGAAAGAATGACCGTAACCGGCAGGAAGTGACTGATTAGGCCCAGCGCATAGCATGCTGACATGGCGAACGCGCAGGCGATGAGGCAGATCATGCGGTGATGGAGCGGTGTTTCCGGCGTATAGAGAAACACGAGGCCGCCCAGGGAGGAGATGAGGCCATAGTCCATGTGGCCGAAATATGCGCCGACCAGAAGCGGCAACCCCACCGACAGGGCTGCGGCGACCGGCATCTGCCAGGGGCGGTCGCTGGCGCTGATCGTGGTGAGTTGTCGCCATTCCCGGCGGCACAGTTCGACAAGACGCCGCACAAGGGCGCCGGACGCGCGTGTCCCGCTTTCCGGTGCTTCTGACGCCAAGCGGGATTTTGTCGTTTTTTCTTCGGTCATGGCGAAAGCGGATTTACTCCTTTTTTTCTTTCCTGTGGTCGATAACCCGCACGGCCTTGCCCATCGAACGCTCGACCACGCCGGTCGGGTGGATTTTCACTTCGCAGGAAATGCCGATGAAGTCCTTGATGTCCTTTTGCGCCTTGGCCGCGACGCGGTTCATGTAGTCTTGCCCCTTGGCGTAGAGCGGCGGGCTGGCCTCCACGTTGATGCGCATTGAATCCATGAAGCCTTCGCGGAACACCTCGATCTGGTAGAACGGCGACAGTGTTTCGGTGCGCATCAGGATGGCCTCGACCTGGGTCGGGAAGACGTTGACGCCGCGGATAATCAGCATGTCATCGGAACGGCCGGTGACACGGGTCATGCGAACGTGCGTGCGACCGCACTTGCAGGGCGCGGGATCGAGCACCGAAATGTCGCGGGTGCGAAAGCGCAGCATCGGGAAGGCTTCGCGGGTGAGCGAGGTGATGACAATTTCACCCTTTTCGCCAGGTGGCAGCGGCTCGCCGGAATCGACGTCCACACATTCGACGAGAAAATGGTCTTCCCATATGTGCAGACCTTTCTTGCCTTCCAGGCATTCGATGCCGACGCCTGGTCCCATGAGTTCGGTGAGGCCGTAGATGTCGAGCGCGTCGATCCCCATGCGCGATTCAAGCTCGTAACGCATCTCCTCGCTCCACGGTTCGGCGCCGAAAATGCCGACCCGCAATGGCAGCTTGCGGATGTCGGCAGCCATTTTTTCCGCCTCTTCGGCGATGTTGAGTGCGTAGGATGGTGTGCAGCTCATCGCTGTCGGTGCCAGGTCGACGAGCAGCATTACCTGTTTTTGCGTCTGTCCGCCGGACATTGGGATCACCGTCATGCC
>JAISME010000184.1 GCA_031276915.1 Zoogloeaceae bacterium | reverse complement strand
TGCGGTGGTGGCCGACGAAGTGCGCAAGCTGGCCGAGCGCACCGCGCAGTCGACGGGGGACATCAGCACGATGATCGGCAAGATTCAGGTATCCGCGAAGGAGGCGGTGGAGGAGATGGGCCGCGTGGTCAAGCAGGTGGAATCCGGTCAGTCGCTGGCGCAGGACGCCGGGGAACGCATGGTGACCATCCGCGAGGAGGCGAACAAGGTATCCGAGGCGGTGACGGAGATTTCCAACGCCCTGAAGGAACAGAGCCAGGCGAGCCAGGACATTGCCAAGCACGTGGAGAGCATCGCGCAAATGACGGACGAGAACAACGCCGCCGCCGAGGAAACCGCTTCCAGCGCGCAGGATCTCGACCGCCTCGCTGGCGAGGTCTCCGCCACCCTGTTGCAGTTCAAGGTGTAACGCCGCTTTTCGTCCCGCTTTCTTCCGCTCCGGACGCCTTTGCGATCGACGTTTCGGGAGAGGAAGGAAACCCTTTCCAGATTCGTCCAAGTTCGTTTTGCGCGACAGGCAGGGATGCCTGTCGCGCGTTTCCCGCATTCCGGGACAGAGACATTCCCCCGCCGCGCATTTGCTTTTGCGAATGCGATCCCGCCTTGCAATAGCATTGATTCATCGGATAAATGCGATAAATCAATTGGAAAAATAGTGCAAAGGTCTTTACCATTTGGCTTTCCTGTTTCACAACCACTGCAAGGAGCAACTCATGAGCAATGTTTCCCTCATCAAGACCGAAGTCCTGCCGTTCAGGGCAACCGCCTACCAGAACGAGAAATTCATCGAAGTCACCGAAGCCGACCTGAAAGGCAAATGGTCTGTCGTCTTCTTCTATCCCGCCGATTTCACCTTTGTTTGCCCCACCGAACTGGGCGATCTCGCTGACAACTACGCCGAATTCAAGAAGCTGGGCGTGGAAGTCTACGCGGTTTCCACCGACACCCACTTCACCCACAAGGCCTGGCACGATACTTCCGAAACCATCCGGAAAATCCAGTACGTGCTGGTCGGCGATCCCACCCATGTCATCAGCAAGAATTTTGGCGTCTACATCGAGGATGCCGGTGTTGCCGAGCGTGGCACTTTCGTGATCGACCCGGACGGCAAGATTCAGATCATCGAAATCAACGCCGGCAACATTGGGCGCAACGCCGAAGAACTGTTGCGCAAGGTGAAAGCCGCCCAATACGTGCGCAAGAATCCGAACGAAGTCTGCCCCGCCAAATGGAAGGAAGGCGAAAAAACCCTCGCCCCCTCCCTGGATTTGGTGGGCAAGATCTGATCGACATCCCTGTTCCCTCGCCCCGCGAGGGAACGCAAGCAAAAGGCGTTGGAACGCCTCGCAGTCCCCCACCTCCTTGTCCCCCTGTTCCAGCGCCTTTCCTTTTTCGACGCCTTTTGCTTGCGCAAGACAGAACCACACCCCGAAAATCCTTCAGGGTTTGTCTGGACGGCGCCCCGATCGCCAACACAGGAGACGCGCATCATGCTGGAAGCTGACATCAAGACCCAACTGGAAACCTATCTCGCCAGAATCGCCGCGCCGATCGAACTCGTCGCCTCGCTGGATGACAGCCCCAAGGCGGAAGAGATTCGCGCGCTGATTCACGAAATCGCCGCGCTCTCTGACAAGATCACCGTGCGCGAGAACGGTGATTATCCACGTCGCCCCTCCTTCGGCGTTGCCCGCGCCGGAGAAGCGCCGCGCATTCATTTCGCGGGTATCCCGATGGGGCATGAGTTCACTTCTCTCGTGCTCGCCCTCCTGCAAACCAGTGGCTATCCGCCCAGATTGGAAGCCGACCAGATCGAAGCCATCCGGGCACTTTCCGGCGCCTTTCGCTTCGAGGCTTTCGTTTCCCTTTCCTGTCACAATTGCCCGGACGTGGTGCAGGCCCTGAACACAATGGCAGTCCTGAACCCCGCTTTCGAGTCCACAATGATCGACGGCGGCCTTTTCCAGCAGGAAGTGGAAGAACGGGAGATCATGGGCGTGCCCGCCGTTTTCCTGAATGGCGAACCCTTTGTGCAGGGCCGTGTGGAAATCGCGGAAATCCTTGCCAGGCTGGATACCGGCGCAATTGCCCGTGAAGCGGAGAAAATCGCGCGCACTCCGCCCTTCGACGTGCTCGTCGTTGGCGGGGGTCCCGCCGGTTCCGCCGCGGCCATTTACGCGGCGCGCAAGGGCATTCGTACGGGGGTGGTGGCCGAACGCTTCGGTGGGCAAATCCTGGATACGCTCGCCATCGAGAATTTCATTTCCGTCCAGAAAACGGAGGGGCCAAGACTCGCCGCCGGACTGGAGGCGCATGTGCGTTCCTACGACGTCGACATCATCAACCTGCAAAAGGCCGAGGCGCTGGTTCCCGCGGATGAGGATGGTCTCATCGGCATCAGGCTCGCGTCTGGCGCAACCCTGAAGGGCAAGACCGTGATCCTTGCCACCGGCGCGCGCTGGCGGGAAATGAACGTGCCAGGTGAAGCCGAATACCGCGCCAAGGGCGTAGCCTTTTGCCCGCACTGCGACGGCCCGCTGTTCAGGGGAAAACGCATCGCCGTCATCGGTGGCGGCAATTCCGGCGTGGAAGCCGCCATTGACCTGGCCGGCATCGTCGCGCATGTCACTCTGCTGGAATTCAATACCGAACTGCGGGCGGACGCAGTGCTTCAGCAAAAACTCCTGAGCCTCTCCAATGTCGCCATCCTGAAAAACGCCCAGACCATCGAAGTGCATGGCGACGGGCACAAGGTGAACGGCCTTTCCTGGAAAGATCGGGAAAGCGGCGAAATCAAGCGGCTGGACCTCGAAGGCATTTTCGTGCAGATCGGTCTTCTGCCCAGTACCGACTGGCTGAAAGGCAGCGTGGAACTTTCCCGAACGGGTGAAATTGTGATCGACGCAAAAGGGCAGACTTCCGTTCCCGGTGTCTTCGCGGCGGGCGACTGTACCACCGTGCCCTACAAGCAGATCATTATCGCCATGGGCGAAGGCGCAAAAGCAAGCCTTTCAGCCTTCGATTACCGGATCCGCTCTGCGAAATAACGCCGCGAACCAGATAACCAAACCACTTTTTTATATTCGGACAAAATCATCCCTTCGCCTGTGGTTTCGGGCAAGACGAAAGTCCTGGAAATTCGAGCCAGGTCTGGGGTTCAGGTAACCAGGAAAACGGTCTGTAAGCAAGCAAAAACGGCCCGACCACGGAAACAAGCGAAACAGTTACCCTCTGATACTGAATGCTACAGCCAAATCAGGAAACAACACGTATTATCGGGATGCCAAACTGCCGTCGACAGTATCTGACGGCGGGTTTTATATTGCCAATCTTTCTTGACGGATGGAAAGGGAAATTATCGTGAGATTCGTTGCCAGTATGTTATCCGTTTCCAGGAGGAGAGGGGAAACTGTCATTTCCGGTATGCACGCTGCGCAAGGGGCGAGATTGTGCGCGCTCGATGGCCAAGCCGAAATCGTGGCGCGCGTGGGCGCACCACGCCCAAAGCACCACGCACAAAGCACCACCCCCCAC
>JAISME010000183.1 GCA_031276915.1 Zoogloeaceae bacterium | reverse complement strand
CCGACCTTGCCCTGGATGAGGATCGGGGCGAACGCGCCTGGGTGCCCTTTGGCGGTGTTGATGCCGCGCGGCTGCGCGTGCGCACGGATTCCCGCATCGAGCTTGCGGCCACGAACCTGGTCGTGGGCTTTGCCAGCCGCAAGCGGGGCGATTCTGGCGTCCTGCTTCTCGGCGCCTTCCTGGAGGCGGGCCGCGCTGACTACGATACGCGCAACCACTTTTCCGATCTTGAAAGCATCCACGGTGACGGCAAGCTGCGCGCGGTCGGCGGCGGCCTGATGGCCCGGCACACCTGGGGAAACCAGTTCCGCGTCGAGGCTTCGCTGCGGGCGGGACGCCTGAAGAACGAATTCAGCGCCAGGAACTACGCGGATGAAAACGGCGTGCACGCGAGTTACAAATTCCGCGACCGCTATCTTGCCGCGCATCTGGGCGTGGGCAAAAGCTGGCAATTGAGCGAGAAGAACAGCGTGGATGTCCTGCTGCGTTACTACTGGAATCGTCAGGAAGGCGGAAATGTCACCCTCTCCAGCGACGAGCGGATGCGCTTCTACGATGACGACTCCCAACGCCTGCGGATCGGCGCGCGCTTCACGCACCACTGGAAGGAAAATCGCTTCTGGTACGTCGGCGCGGCGGTGGAGCGTGAACTGGATAGCAAGGTGAACGCCAGCGCCCACGACTTCGCCTTTGATGCGCACGATTTCAAGGGCGCCACGGGCATCGGCGAAATCGGCCTGATCCTGCGTTCCCGCAAGAACGACAAGAACAGTCCCTTCTCGCTCGAAGCCGGACTGCAAGGCTACGCCGGGAAAATCCGGGGCATCTCCGGCGGTATCCGGCTCGGCTGGGAGTTCTAGGTTTTCAGTGGTGCTCCCCGCCCGCGCCTTCGATCCGTCAATACTTTGTCGGGTGCCGGGGGCTTCATCGGCGATTCCCCGGGATAGGCTTGGGGTGCGGGTTGGAAATATCGCGGAACCTGTGCCGAGGAATGGCGCGAAGGACGCGGGGGGCCGGTCATGACGGAATTGCCATTTGCGTGACCAGCATGGTAGTCTCCGTACTTGCTGCGATCCGGTTTCTCCGGGGTCGCGGTTTTTCGTGTTTGGGTGCCGCCAGTTTTCAACTGGCGGTTAAACGGGAAAGCGGTGCGGCGTTGAGTTGATGACTGGACGCCAAAGCCGCTGCTGCCCCCGCAACGGTAAGCGAGTGTGGGCGCGCCACGATGCCACTGGGTTTCACAACCCGGGAAGGCGGCGCGTCAAGCCTCGCGAGCCCGGATACCGGCCTTGGCGCGAACCGATGGAAGTGCTGCGGGGTGGCGGCGCGCGGGTTTTCCGTGACACCCTCCCTGTCGACGCTTCCCATTGTCAACGCATGATCCCGGTTGCGGGGACGCAGGCCGGGACGGGAGCTTCCAATGTCCATCCAGAAAACCGCGCTGGCCGCGCTTTTCCTGCAGGCCGCTTTCCCATTTCCCGTTTTCGCCCAGGGCGTTTCGTCCGGCGACCTCGATACGCTCATCATCACTGCCACCCGGCAGCCGATGCGCGCGGGCGAAATCCTCTCCGACGCGACGGTCATCGACCGCGCGGAAATCGAAAGAAATGGCCAGGGAACAATCGTCGACCTTCTTTCCCGCCAGCCCGGCATCCAGACCACTTCCAGTGGTGGTCCCGGCACTGCCACCTCGTTCTACGTGCGTGGCGCGAATTCCGAGCAGACCAAGATCCTCGTCGATGGTGTGCCCATCAACTCCATCGACAACAGCGGCTCGCCCCTGCGCTTTCTGCCGCTTTCCGGCGTGGAGCGCATCGAGATCCTGCGCGGTCCGGCGGCGACGCTCTATGGCGCGGACGCCATCGGTGGCGTTATCCAGATCATCACGAAGCGCGGACAGCCCGGCCTGCGCGCCGACGGCTTCATCGGCTATGGTTCCCACAATACCCGGCGGGTGGCGGCCGGGATTTCCGGCGGGAACGAATACTGGCGCTTCCGGCTGGAAGCGAATCATTACGCAACCGACGGCATCTCCGCGCAGCGGCACGCCTCGAACAAGGATGCCGACGACGACGCATATCGCAACACGGGCGGCGCGGCTTCGTTGTCCTTTCTGCCGACGCGGGATCACGAATTCGGGTTCAGCTATCGCGCGAATTCGGGCGTGGCGCACTTCGACAGCGGCAACACGCCACCCTATGGCATACCCAATGGCGCCTACGACACGCGGGAACGCTTTGAGGCCCGGCAATGGCAGGTTTTCGCCAGGAACCACTTTTTCGATGGTCTCTGGAAGAGCACGCTGCAATATGGCGAAGCCGTGGACGACCAGATGAATCATTTCGAATTCTATGATTCCCCGCTCTGGACGCGCGTCCGCCTGCTTTCCTGGCAGAACGATATCCGCCTGCCGCTCGGCACGCTGCTTCTGGCGGCGGAACGGCAGCGCCAGAACGTGCGCGCGGACGATACCGGGGCGTTCGACAGGGCGCATTCCGTCCACGACAATGCTTGCCTGGTTGGCTGGAGCGCGCATTACGGCAATCACAGTTGGCAGTTGAACGCGCGTTCCGACCGGCATTCCCGGTACGGGCATGAAAATACCCACGGTCTTGCCTATGGCTACCAGATCACGCCAGAGTTTCGCGCGCGCCTGGGCTACGGCACGGCGTTCAAGGCGCCCTCGCTCGACCAGCTCTACAATGCGGGCTATGGCAATGTGGATCTGGGATCCGAAAAATCCCGCAACCGGGAAGCGGCGCTGATCTGGGAACGTGGCGCGCATACGGCCTCGGTCACGTGGTACCTGAACAGGCTCCGGAATATGATTGGCTGGGACTCCAGTCTTCCCGGTCCGTGGGGTGGGCGCTACGCGAACATCAACCGGGCGCGGCTTTCTGGCGCGACACTCGCCTACGCCGGGCAGCTTGGCGTCTGGAGGATCGGTGCAAGCTACGATTACCTTGACGCCAGGACCAGGGACGAGGATGGATACTGGGTGCCCCTGGGCCGTCGCGCCCGGCATTCGGCCACCTTCACCGTCGACAGGACCTGGGGCGGGAAATTCACGACCGGCGCGGAAGTCGTCGCCCAGGGCCGACGCCATGACGGAACCTACGCCAAGGCAGTCGCGGCCAAGGAGGAATTGGGCGGTTACGCGATCATCAACCTTGCCGCTCGCTACGCGCTTACCCGCGACCTTGCCATCGAAGGGCGCCTCAACAATCTCTTTGACAGGAAGTACGAGACGGCGCGTTATTACAACACCGAGGGATTCAACGCCTTCATCGGCCTGCGCTACAGTCCTCAATAGTGTCTCGCGGATGGCGATTTTTTCTGGTTCCCCGGGTGCTTCCGGGAACCAGGTTGTCTCGCCAGTCTGGTCGGATGGAATCGGTGGACTGGACTTTTCCGGGGAGGGATTTTTTATCGGAAAACAAATTCCGGCTTGAAACCTTGCCCGAAAGAATCGGCGCGAAGGCTGGCGCTTCTTTCTCATGACCCGGGAGGGGAAAGAAGCCCCTTTCAGGTTCATTCTGGGCAACTGGCATGGATGTCTGGCGTTCAATGGTTGCTGGTTCCGTCTGGCCTGTCTTTCCTGTTTGTTCGCGTCTCGGCGTTTCGGTATTCCCTGTCGCGCCGCGTTCGATTGCCAGCGTTTCCGATGCCGGTTTCCTGTGCTTTTGTTGCCCGGTGACTCCAAAAAAATTGTCATTCGCAGTACCGCATCCCTTATCATTGCCCCTTTGCGCGATTTCGGCGCGGTTTGTCCCGGAAGATGCTGGATTACCTGTTTCTGTTCATTGGCGCGGTGTTCGTCAATAACGTTGTTCTGGTCAAGATCCTTGGCCTGTGTCCGTTCATGGGCGTTTCCAAAAAGTTCGACACTGCCCTGGGCATGTGTCTTGCGACTACGTTCGTGCTGACGCTGGCGACCGGAGCCTGTTTCGTCATCGATCATCATCTGCTCGCGCCTTTCGGTCTCGAATACCTGCGCACGATTTCCTTCATCATCACTATTGCCGCCGTCGTGCAATTGACGGAAATGGCGATCGCCAGGACCTCGCCCGTGCTGCAACAGACCCTGGGTATCTACCTGCCGCTCATTACCACCAACTGCGCGGTGCTTGGCGTGCCGCTCATCAACATCACGCACCAGCACGATTTCGTTGAATCCCTGCTGTTCGGCGCGGGAAGCGCCATCGGGTTTTCCCTCGCGCTGCTGCTGTTTTCCGGTATTCGTGAACGGGTCGATCACGCTGATGTGCCGGGGCCTTTCCGGGGTACGGCCATAGCCATGATTACCGCCGGGTTGATGAGCCTCGCTTTCATGGGGTTTACGGGGCTGGATCGCCACTGACATGGGGTTCGTCATCGCCATTCTCGTCATGTCCGCTGGCGCGCTCGTCCTGGGGGCGGCCCTGGGCTATGGCGCGGTGCGTTTTCGTGTCGATGGCGATCCCTTGAGCGAGAAGATCAACGCTGTATTGCCGCAAACCCAGTGCGGGCAGTGCGGCTTTCCCGGCTGCAAGCCCTATGCCGAGGCCATTGCCAGGGGCGAGGCGGAAATCAATCTTTGCCCACCCGGCGGCGATGACGGCGCGCGAAAGCTCGCCGACCTTCTGGGGCGCGAATACAAGCCGCTTTCCGGCGGCGCAGCCACTGTGAAACCAAGGATGGTCGCCATCATCCGGGAAGACACCTGCATTGGTTGCACGCTGTGCATCCAGGCATGCCCGGTGGACGCCATCGTCGGCGCGGCCAAACAGATGCATACGGTGGTGCGGGACCTGTGCACAGGTTGCGAACTGTGCGTCAAGCCCTGTCCGGTGGAATGCATCGACATGGCGCCGATCCCCGAAACGTTGGCGACCTGGAAATGGGAGTATCCGGTTATCCCCATCGCGCCCGTTCCGGCGCCTGTCGCTCCGCCTGGCGTGGCGAATGCTGGCGATTCCGGTCGCAAGGCCGCCTGAAAAAAGCGAAACCGCATGCCGCAAGTCTCGTTCAAATTTCACGGGGGGCTGAAACTCCCCGCGCACAAGGATATTTCATCCGGTGCGTCCATCCGGCCCGTCCTGGTGACGGCGGGCCAACGCCTTGTCATTCCGCTTTCCCAGAGCGCCGGCGCGCCCGCGCGCGCCATCGTCGCGGCGGGGGACCATGTGCGGAAAGGGCAGAAGATCGGCGCGGCGGATGGGCGGATTTCCGCTGCCGTGCACGCCTCGACATCAGGTCGCGTCCTCGCTGTCGAAGAGCGTCGGATGCCGCATCCTTCCGGTCTTTCCGGCCTTGCCGTGGAGATCGAGGCGGACGGGGAGGATCTCTGGATCGACCACGCGCCGGTCGATTATCGCGGCCTGTCGCTGGAAGATGCTTGCCTGGCCTTGCAGGAGGCCGGCGTGGTGGGCATGGGAGGGGCGGTTTTCCCCAGCCATGCCAAGGTGCCGCAGCGTCACGCCGTCACGACGCTAATCGTCAACGGCGCGGAATGCGAACCCTACATTACCTGTGACGACCGTCTGATGCGCGAGCGCGCGGGGGAGATCGTCGCGGGCGTCCGCATCCTGCGCGACTTGCTCAAAGCTGAAACCGTACTGATCGGCATCGAGGACAACAAGCCGGAGGCCATTGCCGCCATGCGCGTCGCGGTCGCGGAAACGGGGGAAGGGGAGATCGCCTGCCGGGTTGTTTCCGTTCCCGCGCTTTATCCTGCGGGCAGCATGAAACAGTTGATCCGGGTGTTGACCGGTCATGAAATTCCCGTCGGCAAGCTTCCTACCGAACTTGGCGTCCAGTGTTTCAACGTGGCGACCGCCTATTCCGTTGCCCGTGTCTTTTTGCGTGGCGAGCCGGTGGTGCGCCGCATCGTCACCCTGACCGGCGGCGTGGCCATGCCCGGCAATTGGGAAGTGCCCATCGGCATGCCTGTTGACCAGTTGCTGGCGCTGGCGCAGCCGGTCGACGCCTTGTCCGGCGTGGTCATGGGCGGTCCCATGATGGGTTTTGAGGTGCCGGCGCTGGATGTGCCAGTCGTGAAGGCGAGCAATTGCCTGATCGCGCGCGTTCCCGGCACCTTCCCCGAACGGATGCCGGAAATGCCCTGTATCCGCTGTGGCGCCTGCGCGCGCGCCTGTCCCCAGGACCTGCAGCCATTCGAGCTTTACTGGTGGAGCCGCGCCCGGCAGTTCGAACGGGCGGAGCGCTACCGGATCGCCAGTTGCATCGAATGCGGCTGTTGCGCCTACGTGTGCCCGGCGCATATTCCCCTGGTGCAGTATTTCCGTTTTGCCAAGGGCGAAATCCGCACGCGCGACCAGGAGCGGAAAATGGCGGAGACCGCCCGCGAACGCTTCGAGTTCAAGCAATTCCGGGAGATGCGCGAAAAGGCGGAAAAGGCCGAAAGACTTGCCCGCGCCGCTGCCGCGCAAGCGCAAAAGGCAGCGGTCGCCGATGTGAGTGGCGGCGCGCCGGAAAACGAGGCCGACACCAGGAAGGCGGTCATTGCCGCCGCGCTGGAACGCGCGCGGAAACAGGCCCGGAACGCGGGAAGCCGCCAGGAATGAAAGCGCGGACAGTACGCATCGTTAAAATACCCATGCAAGGAAGGCCAATGTTTTCATGGAAATGATCTTTTCCCTGACGGATGCCAGTTGATGCACACCGTCAGTTCACCGTATCTTCACAAACCAGCCAGCATTGCCGGGGTCATGCGGGAGGTATGTCTTGCGCTCCTGCCGGGTATTTTTGTTTACACCGCGTTCGTTGGCGCCGCGCTGTTTGCGCAGATTGCCATCGCCAGCGTCACGGCGCTCGCTGCCGAAGCCCTGTTTCTGAAAACGCGCGGCAACCCCGTCAGGCCCTTTCTCACGGATGGTTCCGCGCTGGTGACCGCTTGGCTGATTGCGCTTGCCTTTCCGCCGCTTTCGCCCTGGTGGCTGACCGTTACCGGTGTCCTGCTGGCCATTGTCATTGCCAAGCATCTCTACGGCGGTTTGGGACAGAATCCGTTCAATCCGGCGATGGTTGCCTTCGCCGGGTGCATCGTCGCGTTTCCCGCCCTCATGGCGCAATGGCCGGCGCAAGGGATTGCCGCGCCGTTTGGCGAACAGATGCGCATTATCCTCTGCCTGTCACCGCGCATGGACGCCCTGGCCGGGGCCACGCCTTTAAGTGTCATCAAGGCTTCGGGCGCGGGCGATCTTTACACCGATGTCCGTGAGATCCTGGTCCGCCAGAATCTCTATGGCACATTCGCGGGCAAGGGGTGGGAATGGGTCGCCAGCGCCTACTTGCTGGGCGGGCTTTATCTTCTCTACCGGCGCGTCATCACCTGGCATGTGCCGGTGGCCTTTCTCTTCGGCATGGCTTTTGTCTCCCTCCTGTTCTGGCGGCACGATCCCATGCATTACGCCGATCCGGTATTCCAGCTTTTTTCCGGTGGCTCCATGCTGGGCGCGTTTTTTATCGCCACGGACCCCGTAACCGGATGCACGACACCGCGTGGCAAGCTCATCTTCGGATGCGGCGCGGGTGTGCTTGCCTACCTGATCCGGGTTTTCGGCGCGTTTCCGGATGGCATCGGTTTTGCCGTGCTCATCATGAATCTCTGGGCGCCGATGCTCGACCGCTTTGCGCAGCCACCGACTTTTGGCGAACGGGGAGGGCGGGTATGAATACGCCGCGCGAAGCGCCTGTGGCAATGGAAACACCTGCCGCCGAAGGCGCTGCGGTCGGGAGTTGTGTAAGCGCTCCCGCGCAGGCGTTCAGGAGCGCCGTCCGTCTTTTCCTGTTCGTGGCGCTTGCCACCGCGCTGCTCTCGGCAACCTATCTCTGGACACGGCCGCGCATCGAAGCCTCGCTGGCGGCGGAGAAAATGAAGTTTATCGACGAGGTCTTGCCGTCGGAACGTTACGACAACGCGTTGCTCGCCGATACCCTGACCTTGTCGCCGACGCCGGAACTGGGCCAGAAGACGGCAAGCGTCGTCTATCGCGCCCGGTTGCGGGGGGAACCGGCTGCTCTCGTGCTGGAGGCCATCGCGCCCGACGGCTATGCCGGCAACATTCGCCTGGTGATGGGGGTCACCACAGCGGGCGAAATTACTGGCGTGCGGGTCGTGGAGCATCAGGAAACACCAGGGTTGGGCGACTATATTGATCCGAAAAAGGACAGGAACAAGGCTTCTCCCTGGATCGCCCAATTTACCGGCATCGTCGCGCCCGGCGTGCCGGATGCGGAATGGAAGGTGAAAAAGGAAAAAGGGCGTTTCGACCAGCGCGCCGGTGCGACCGTTTCGCCCCGCGCCGTCATCGAAGCTGTCCGCAAGGCTGCCCGTTTCGCTGAAAAGGCGGGGCCGCGCCTGTTCGTGAAAGAGGAAACGCCATGAGCCTGAACCGCGCGATGTGCAAGACCCTGATTTGCGATGGCCTCTGGAAACAGAACACCGGCCTTGTGCAAATCCTCGGGCTTTGTCCTTTGCTTGCCATTTCCACGAACACTGTCAACGCGACCATGCTCGCGCTAGCGACCCTGTTCGTGATGATGATCTCGAATGCTGCTGTTGCCGGCCTGCGCCGCTGGATTCCGCATGAAATCCGCATTCCTGCGTTCATCCTCATCATCGCGGCCCTGGTGACCATCGTGGATTTGCTCTTCAACGCCTTCTTCCACGAACTCTACGTCATCCTGGGGATTTTCATCCCGCTTATTACAACGAACTGCATCGTGCTGGCGCGCGTGGAAGCCTTCGCCGCCAGGAACTCCATGGCGCATTCGATGCTGGATGGTCTCGCGATGGGGCTTGGCCTCCTGTGGTTGCTGGCCTTCCTGGGCGCGATCCGGGAGCTGCTCGGCGGTGGCACACTGTTTTCCGGTATCGAAATGGTGATTCCCGGTACGCATGCGCTTCAGGTCTTTCCGGAAGAATATCCTGGTTTTCTGCTGGCGGTGCTGCCGCCCGGTGCGTTCATCTTGCTGGGTTGCCTTATCGCCGGCAAGAACTGGCTGGATGCCCGCGCCGCCAGCGTCGGGCATGTGGTCCCGGTCACACCCGATCCTGTGCATGGCGTGGAGGGCGCGCCGTCATGAATCCGGCCAAGCGCCGCCAGATCTACGAATATTTGCGGGCCGCCAATCCCGCGCCCGCGACGGAGCTGGAATACACGACACCGTTCCAGTTGTTGGTTGCCGTCATGCTCTCGGCACAGGCGACCGACACAAGTGTCAACAAGGCTACGCACCGCCTCTTCCCCATGGCGCCGACGCCGGAAGCGATGCTGGCGCTGGGCGAGGAAGCCTTGGCGGAATGCATCCGGACCATCGGCCTCTACAGGACCAAGGCGAAAAACGTCATTGCCACCTGTCGCCTGCTCCTGGAACGTCACGGTGGCGCGGTCCCGCAATCCCGGGAAGCGCTGGAAGCCTTGCCCGGCGTGGGCCGCAAGACTGCCAGCGTGGTGCTCAACACGGCTTTCGGACAACCGGCCATCGCCGTGGATACGCACATTTTCCGGGTTTGCAATCGCACGGGACTGGCTCCCGGCAAGGATGTGCGGAAGGTGGAGGAAAAGCTCACCCGTCTCACCCCGCCGGAATACCGGCAAAATGCGCACCACTGGCTGATCCTGCACGGACGCTATACCTGCAAGGCGCGAAAGCCGGCCTGCGAAGCCTGCGGTATCCGGAATCTGTGCGAGTGGACAGGAAAGGCGGCCCGAACCCACAGTGGTGGAAAATGAGCGGCAATTCTTTTTTTTGGGGCGCCAGCCCAATGCCATCTGGAAAGGAGTTCTTCCCCTTCCAGATGGGTATGATCGAAATCCTGGCCGCGAGAGAAGGGAGTACAGTTTTCGCGCCGGTCCTTTTGGGTGGGGTTTCAAACCGGAGTTGGTTGTATGAAGGTTCTCGTTACAGGACTGAATGGCTTTACGGGGCGCTACCTTGGGTCAGAGCTTGAATCGCATGGATATGATGTGGTTGGCCTGGAAGCCGACTTGCTGGATGCGACCGCGCTTGCCCATGAGGTTTTCCGTGTCTCGCCGACGGCTGTGGTGCACTTGGCGGGAGTCGCCTTCGCGGACCATCATGACGCAAGTGATTTCTATCGGGTCAATCTGATTGGGACGCGTAATCTTCTGGCTGCCCTGGCGGCTTGCAGCGCCAGGCCTGATTGTGTCTTGCTGGCCAGCAGCGCGAATGTGTATGGCGTTTCCGGCGAAGCGTTAACAGAAAACACAAGACCCAATCCCATGAATGATTACGCGGTGAGTAAACTGGCAATGGAGTATATGGCGCGGTTGTGGCTGGAGCAGTTGCCTGTTGTCATAGTGCGGCCTTTTAATTATACGGGAGTCGGTCAAGATGACCGTTTCCTGATTCCGAAAATTGTCGCGCATTTCAGGAAGCGGGAAAGTGAAATCGAATTGGGAAATCTGGATGTCTGGCGTGATTTTTCGGATGTGCGGACCGTGGCGGAAGTATATCGGCGGTTACTGGAAATTGCGCCTGTTGGTGAAATAGTCAATATCAGTTCCGGGAGATCGTATTCACTGCGGGAAATTGTGGACATGGCAGGGTCAATTACAGGGCATACATTACTGTTGCGGGTCGATCCTGCCCTGGTACGGGAAAACGAGGTGAGGGTGTTGCGTGGTGACAATCTTCGCCTTAAATCATTGATTGGAGAAACGGTCACATTTCGGCCGTTGGAAGAAACATTGCGGTGGATGTTGAGTGGGAGTTCATAGGTTCTTCCCATGGTTCTCGTTTTGCGCGACTTGACGCGCCCGATTGCGCAGCCATTGGGGAAAAACGGCTTTCGGGGCATGGTGCGCCTGAATCATCTGGCCGGGGAGATGATCCCTGTCATCCTGGCGTGTTCCAGGGTACGGGCATATAGGAACACCACGGACGGACGACCCCCGGTATCCTGAAGGAGCCCGCCCACGGTTCCAGACAAGGCTTCAGCAATCGTTCGCATGCGTCCCATGACGACAGACATGCGTTTCCGGAAATACCGCCTTCGCTTTCTGAGGGAGGTGAAACTGGTCGGAGTGACAGGATTCGAACCTGCGACCCCTGCGTCCCGAACGCAGTACTCCGTCAGCGGAGACGGCGAAGCAGGATAAAGAATCTATCCACAGAATCTGTAAACAAGAGGTCGGGTTTCCGGCCTTTTTTGTTGCAGCCTCGTAAAGCAATCGAGTGTGCCCAAAAAACAAGCAACATCGCCCCGACAACCCGCAGGCCGCCCCGCTCGTTGGTGCAGGGCGGATGCTACTTGTTACTCGCAACTCTTGCTGTAGAACAGCAAGACCGCTATCATGACCCACAGGGCCAGTTTAACGGCTCGTCGCCAACGACTT